>VGEM01000441.1 GCA_016869315.1 Alphaproteobacteria bacterium
GAATAGGTGGTGAAGGGCTGCAACGTGGCGGACAACGTCTGGCGAAGCCCCGCTTCGGCGAGATTGGTCGTGTTTTGCAGAAACACGACGCCGATGTTCGAGCCATGGGGCGCGAAATTGACGAACGAGTCGGTGCCGGTTGGATTCCAAACGCCGAAGAAGCGCTGATTGTTCCGCGGGATGACGTTGTAGATCGACCAGCCAGTCGGCGCACTGCTCATGCTGCCGACAAAATTACCCGGCGCGGCAAACGGCGCCTCGAAACTATGGTTGATCACGGTGATTGGCGCTGCGACCGCCGCTGTCCCCAGGAATAGCGATGCACCAACGCACAAAAATGGACCAAGTCGAGACATGGAAAACCTCGAAATTGAAACTCGGGCAGTTTACCAACGCGCGTAATCGATCATGGGTTGCAATGCACTACTAAAGGATTCCCGCGATCCTTCGCGCGGCAACCGCCGTCAATCAGCCAGAGTCCCGCCGCGCCGCACATTTTGCATCGACCATGCCTGAGCTGATTCTCGCGAACCGACGGGTAACGACATCTCCGGCAAAGACGGGAGGACTGTCTCTAGGACCTCAACCCGGTGTCAGCTACTGGCCATGGTTGTTCAACAGATCCTTCCTGAGGCCTGCGATCAGCAAGCCCTGGTAGTAGTCGCCCTTGGTCATCTTGGCGGCCACGTCGAGATAACCGACCATTTCCTCGGCCGGAATGTCGACACCGCACCCCTTGAAGGCGCCATCCATGTAAAAGTGGGGCAGTCCCACCAGTGCCGCAAGGCGCTCGAGCTTCGCCGCTTCGCGCCACATGGTGATGGTCTTGCAAGGATCCTTCTTGTCGATTGTGTCGCCTGACAGATAAAGCCAGCCGATCACAAACAGCGATTGCGGATATTTCGCATCCACCGCTTTCATCCGGAGGGCATCCCTTTCTGCCATTGGCCGCTGTAGCCGTAGAGCCTGCCGAGTTGGTAGTTGAGCCGTGGATTTTCCGGATCTCTTTTCAGTGCCTCGCTGCAGGCCGCAATCGCCTTGTCGAAATCCATGTCGCGGCGGGCGACATCGGGGGCCACGTGCCATGGGTCGTCGCCGTGCGACGCTTGACGGTCGCAGTCGGTTACCTCCTGCGACCACCACGGTTTGTCGCCCGGCTTGATACCGTCGACGGCCATGGCGCCGTTCGAAAGACCGATCGCGAGCAAGGTCAGAACCACGATTTTCATTTTCTCACCCCCATTACAGCTTCAAGTCCGCCGACTTAATCGTGTCCAACTGGGTGACGATCTTGTCGGTGTGGACATCGATCGTTTCCTTGAAAAATTTCCACTTCTGCTCGATGGTGCCCTCACGGCGGTCCTCGGCCTTGCCGCCGCCACCGTAACTGTGCAGCCATTGATCGACCCTGATCTGCCAGAAGCACAGAATGGTCCCAATCGCCCGATAGTGGGCTTCCACCGCGTCGCTCAACGCCTTGAATTTTTCCGGTGTGATCGACTGAAAGAAATTCTCGACCTTCTGGAACTGTTGAAAATAATCCTTCAAGAAGACGATCGTATTTCGTCCCAAAGTCATGACGTTGGACGTATCTTTTTTCAGGCTGGGAAAACGTGCGCCGACGCCTTCAGTGTCGTGCAGCTTCTTCACGAACACCAAGAATTCGCGGAACTCTGGCAGCGAGGCATCGTAGACGCGCTGGTAATACGAAATCGCCATGATCATCTCACTCAGCGAGCCGATGTACCCGACGATATCTTGCGGCCGAATCCCCAGCCGCTTGGCGATCGATACAATGTTCTTGAACACAGTGCCCTTGGCAGCGCCCATCAGGACGCTCGACAACGAAGACCGGTCGGTGATTTGAACGTCCGATCCTTCGAGCAAGACCTTGAGCAGCCCGCGCGAGAAATTGTTAAGGTAGACTTGCAGCTTGGCCTGATCGGCGTCCGATATCTTGATGTGGGCCAACTCGGTGTCCTTGAGCTGGTCACCCAATGCCGCAAGCACGGAATAAACGTCATAGCTTCGCGCACTCAACAATGCGGCAAATCGCGGCCGATCTTTTTCGTTCAAACGAAGTTCCATTGCCGCGTGGACCGGATCGCGCAGACCCTGGCCGATGCCGCCAGACGAATCGTTGAACAGGTCAACCTACGGCGTCAGATCGTATTTGAGAACAAGTCGAGCCTTATTGATCGCCTGATTCTCGAACACCGGCCACTTACTGATCTGCAGCTCAAAAAAGAGGTCGGCGCTTTCCATCGTGAACCGGTAATTTCCAAATCATTTTCAATACCATAGCCGGTCACCGACCGGGCCCATAATCGTGCTTTCGTATCGCATTCACGGGATAGATTGACGGGCTCGCCCCGCGCGGGCACTGTCGCGCTGGGATGGATAACGGATTGTGACATGGCCGTGTCCGACAACTCCGCCCTCGCCCACGACAAAGCCGCAAGCCTTGCTCGCAAGCTCGAGCAGCTCGGCAACGCGTTCGCAAGCTCGCTTGACTCGCGGGTCAAGGAAGTTCGGCGCATTTGGACGCTCATTCCCGAAACACCGCGCAGCGACGAAGCGCGCGATGCGCTGATCAAGATTCACGACATCGCCCATACGCTCGCGGGGTCTGGGAAAAGTTTTGGCTTTCCCGCAGTGAGTGTGGCCGCGGCACCGCTCGACGGACTGTTCAGACTGCTTCGCGAACAGACGCAGAGCCTGAGTCGCGAAGAGATTGCCCAGATCGAACTCCTCGTTCAGGGATTGGAACGTGCCACCTTGATGCCGCGCGTTCCGGTCGCGGTCGACGACATTGTCAGCGCGGCGATGGACCGCGGCGATGCTCGTATTCTGCTTGTCG
>VGEM01000442.1 GCA_016869315.1 Alphaproteobacteria bacterium
TAGAACTTCCCCATGATCCACCTCCAAAAACGGTGAATCACAAAATCGCTCCAAAGGGAATCCCCTTTCGATTCCTAATTCACGCTCGATGCTCTAAAACCTAACTCGTCCACATTGTTATGCCGACTTACAAACTGCCTTTTCAGGCGTTACGCCGAGATTTTGCACTGCTGAAGGCAATCAAAAGCACCAGCCAGGCCAATGATGCCGCCAGTCCGACGCCAAGCCCCGGCCAGATCCCCCATGACGGAACGGCGAGATGAACGGCCAACAGTCCGCAGGCAATGCCAATCAAGGGCTTCACCGCGCTGGCAAGTCCCGCCGCGGAACCCCGGATCCCGAAACGGCCGTGGACGACAACCGTCAGGCTCGACAGCGCAATCGGAAACACGGCGGCGATTCCCGTCGCTTCGGGCCCGATGGCGTCGGCAACCGTGACGACCAGCGCGACAAACAAGCCGACCAGCAACGCGCGCTTCGGCAACTCGTGCCAGGGCCGCGGCAACGACGCGGTTGCGGGATTAATCGCCATCTTGGGCGTGAACCGCAGGGCAATCGAAAAAGCAATCGCGTTGCCGACGATCGCCGCGGTCAGTGACCAGGGGATGACGCGGATCAAGACTGCAAGAACCAGCCAAACGCCGAGCGCCCCGGCGAGGCTCGGCCACAGCGTCCACCGCTGGGCCAGACGAACGAAGGTGCAGATGTACATCCATGTCGCGACACCGGCCGCCAGACTGGCAAGCGCGCTGTCGGCGATAAACGCCGGCGACTGCGCCAGCCCGAGCATGACATATCCCGGTCCCGCCGCCACCGGCAGGCAACTGATCAAGCCGCCCCAGAATGGCCCCGACTTCTCGGCCGCGACGGAGGCGGCGACAACCACCAGCGCGGTCGCCGCGGCCTTGACCAGCAAGGCGAACAAAAAAGCGTCAAGCGGCATGAAAGTATGCATGATGCGCGCGACTACATTGATCGCGCCGCGTAAACGCGCGGCTTGTCGAGAGTGACACCACGGTTTCTATGGCGAGAATTAAACAGAGCCTGAAACAGTAGTTCCAGATGGTGCAAACAGTCCCTTTCGCAGTGGCCCTCAATACCCGCGCTTTAGGTCGACGACGTTGAACACCTTCTCGCCGGCGACATAGCGGCGGAGCTGTTCGCGCAGGATCACCCATAGCCGGTCGCCGGCGTTGTCGACGAAGCCGGACGTGTGCGGCGTGATGATTACGTTGGGCGTGGTCCACAGCGGATGACCCTTGGGCAGCGGCTCCGGCGTCATGACGTCGAGCCCCGCCCCGCCGACGGTGCCGTTTTTCAGCGCCGCGATCAGATCGTCCTGCACCACCGTCGCGCCACGACCGACGTTGATGAAATAGGCACCCTTTTTCATGCGCGCGAACATGGCGGCGTCAAACAGTCCCTTGGTCTGATCGGTCAGCGGCAGTGCGTTCACCACCACGTCAGCCCTTCCGATCATCCTCGGCAGCTCGTCCGAGAGGCCGACCTCGGACACGTAGTCGGGCTTTTCGCGGCTGGAATTGCGCGTCGCGATCACCGTCATGCCAAGGCCATGGGCGCGCTTCGCGACGCTGTTGCCGATGCCGCCGAGGCCGACCACCAGCATCGTCTGGCCGCCGATCTCGCGTTGGCGCGACAACGGTGCCGCCTGCTGGTCAAAATTCTGATCGGCCTGGACCACGGCATAATGATCGAATCCGCGCGAGAGGGCCATCATCAACGTGATGGCGTGCTCGCCGATGGCCGGAGAACTGACGCGCTGCATGTTGGTGACGAGCTTGAGGTCCGGCATCCTGGCAAGGAATGGCGCACAGAGCTCGATGCCGGCAAAGCGCGAATGCACGTACTGCGCCTTGGTCGCCGCCTTGACCGACATCTCGTCGCAGAAGCCATACAACACATCGACGTCACCCGCTTTCGCCGCGACTTCGGGCGGCGACGACGCGGGAATCAACTCGACTCCCGTGATTTGCTCCTTGAACCACGCAAGCCGGCTCGGTTGATCGATAAACAGAAGCACCTTCTTCGGCTTCGCCCAACCCGGCATCTCGCGCATCGGCACAGCGCTTTCGCGCAGTTCGAGTTCCTGAAGGATTTCGGTCAATCGTTCATCGGCCAACGAGAAATTGACCTGAGCTAGCAGTGCGATGGCTGCGAGAATATATTTCACGATCAACTCCTATCGTTATAACTCAGACATTGGCGTTCCTTACCCTCTATGTCATTGCCGGGCTTGACCCGGCAATCCAGGGCCAAGACTTCGGTGGGTATTGCCCTGGATCCTCGGGTCAAGCCCGCGGATGACGAGAAAAGTAGGATCTCATGTTGGTGCCGAAACACTACCGGTCGAATTTGGCTTCGGGCGCATCGAGGGCCGCGGCCGGGTTTCTGACGATGTTCGGATGCGTCGCCGCCATCAATGCCCGCCAATCGTCAGGCATCTCGTCATAGGACAGCACCTTCTTGCCGACGGCGCGCGCCACCTGATTGCCCGGCTTTCTATCCATGCCCATCCACTTCGCCCAGCCGGTCGCTTCCTGCAAGTAGACCGTTGCCGTTCCGACCGTATTGGCCGGGTCGCTCAGCTCCGACAGCTTGCCGAGATACGTGCTCCAGTCGTTGACCAGAAACGGCGGCGATTTGCCGCCGTCGCGTTCCACCGAAGCGGTTGAGTCATGTGCCAGCCAAACATCGTCGACGACGACCTTGAGGGGATGCACATCCGAGCGCGCGGTGATGCGGTTGCCGCCCAGCATCGTATTGCGGATCGGCATGCCGTCGCGATTGTGGCTGAGGGTGGTCGGGCCAAGCGGCGCGTGCGAAACAGGAATCACCGC
>VGEM01000443.1 GCA_016869315.1 Alphaproteobacteria bacterium
TTGGCCGACGACGATGCCGGGTATCGGATTGGGTTGATGAAGATCGCGGCGGGTACCCGGTTGCCTAAACACGGCCACACCGGTGAGGAATTCACCATGGTTCTTGCCGGCGGCTACAAAGACGATGGCACGCAGTTCCTGCGGGGCGATATTGATTGGGCTGACGACCAAACCGTTCACCAGCCACTAGCCGATCGCGATGGTGATTGCCTGTGCTTGGTCGTGACCAAGGGAACGCTCAAGGCAAAGGGATTATTCGGGCCGCTGTTGCAGCCGTTGATGGCGATTTGATTCTGAATAACTGCGGATAGCGTAAGCCAGCGGAAGCTCGCGGCAATAAGGCAGTCTTCGCCCTGCGGGCTTCGGCAAGACAGCCTTCTCTCGCTTGGCCAGCGAACGCTGGAGCGGGTGAAGGGAATCGAACCCTCGTCGTAAGCTTGGAAGGCTTCTGCTCTACCATTGAGCTACACCCGCGGCAGGCCTGTACTTTAGTACGAGGGCGCCGAAACGCACAGCCGAAAGCTGGTGCCGGATGAGGGAATTGAACCCCCGACCTACCGCTTACAAGGCGGTTGCTCTACCTCTGAGCTAATCCGGCAATCTCTGCGCCAGCATCGCATATGATCGTACCAGACAAAGGGCAAGAGCGGATCATCATGCCGCTCCCGTCTGGCGTGCCCTTTCGTAGAGGGCCACCGCTGCTGCATTCGAAACGTTGAGGCTCTCGATCCCCGGCGGCATTGGAAGCCTGGCGAGAAAATCGCAGTTTTCGCGAACCAGTCGCCGCAAACCTTGATCTTCGGTCCCGAGAACCAGCGCGATCCGTCCTTTGAGGTCGATCGACGATAGTGTCTGTTCGGCATCGCCGGCGAGACCAACGATCCAAAACCTGGCTGCTTTCAACTGGTCGAGGGTGCGCGCGATGTTGACGACCTGGACAAAAGAAATTTGTTCAAGTGCGCCGGACGCCGACTTGTGCAAAACGCCGCCCTCGCCGGGGGCATGGCGCGTCGATGAAATCATGGCGCGGGCACCGAGGGCCGCCGCCGAACGCGCGATGGCGCCGACATTGTGCGGATCCGTGATCTGATCGAGGACGATTACAACCGCGCTGTCCATGTCGGCGACGTCCTCGAGAACATCTTCGATCTGGCGCGTGATGGCCTCAGTCTGAAGCGCGATACCCTGGTGAATTGCGCCTTCGCCCAAAACAGCATCGATGTCTCGTCGCGATGCGCGGCTCACGCGCTTGAGAGCTTCACGCTCGATATTGGGATCGCTCTCGATCTTGGATATGGCGTCTTCGGTCGCAAGCAGGCGCAGAATCTTGCGTTCCGGATTTGAAAGGGCAGCGACAACGGCGTGGTGTCCGTAAATCCATAGCCGACCGCCGTGGTCCTCTCGGCGCATCGGCGTCGGAGACGTGTGGTCACGAACGGGCTTGCGGTGATGGCGTTTCATGAGAGTGTCCTCGAAGGGCCCGTAACCCGCCCGCCAACCGTTGACAAGCAGGGCCAAAAACCCTACCTCCCTGCGGCTCCGAGGGCACCGAAGTTGCGTTGATTTTTCGAGCAAAATCGGCGGTTTGGGCGAACGGAGGGGTGGCCGAGCGGTCAATGGCAGCAGACTGTAAATCTGCCGACTTCACGTCTACGAAGGTTCGAATCCTTCCCCCTCCACCATCCGCTCTCGTGTCAGTTCCGGATCCATCTGTAACGCCTTTTGTCTGACATTGGCCGTATACCATCGAGGCCATTGCCTGGTTGCGCATCGAAATCAAGATTTTCGATATGGTCAGGCAACAATATCGTTTATGGTCGCGCGTTGCGGCTTAGGCTCGTGCCTTCGGGGTTGGCGGCGATTGATTGAGAATGCGGCGTTTCAACTCCATAGGGGAAAGACATGATTCTTAATGCAGCGCTGGCCGTAATTGTGCTGGCGGTTTCCGCACCGATGACGGCAGCCTCGGCGCAAGATTGGTAGGGTTTCTACGCCGGGCTCCCGCTTGGGTACAACATGCAGCCGAGCGATAGCGACGAGACCATGCTGTTCGCTACCAACCTCGATGGCCGGTTTGCCGAAAACGTCAACACCGCCGCCGGCGCTAGCGCTTTTACGCCGGGCTTCTGCGGCGGCCGCGCCGGCGGTCCACGCGCAGCCGACGGTTGTTCCAGTGAGAATGATGGCGTCGAATGGGCATTGCGGCTCGGCTACGATTGGCAATTCGACACGTTTGTCGTTGGCGCTGCTGGTGAATTTACCACCAACGACATTGACGATAGCGTTTCAGCATTCAGCATTACGCCGGCGCGTTACACCATGACCCGTGAACTTAACTGGACGGCCGCGCCTCGCGTTCGTGCAGGCGTGGCACTTCCTTCGGCATTGCTTTACGCGACCGGCGGGTTGGCGCGCGGCGATGTCGATCATTCGTTCGCCACCAGCAACACGGTGAACACGTTCACCTTGCGCGGCGGTGACAGCGCGTCGGGGTACCAGTTTGGCGCTGGTGCCGAGTGGCAATTCGCGCCGCAATGGAGCCTTGGCGCCGAATACTTGAACACCAAACTCGATGACGACGATCACCGCGTTCGGACGAGTGGACCCGCACCGGCGACCAATCCGTTTATTCTCGTCAATGCCAGCGGTACCGATTTCGCTCGAAGCGACGACACGTTCACCTACAACACGATCCGCCTGACCTTAACCTACCGGTTCGGCTCCTAACTCGACCTCGGGGCGCATCAGGCGCGGTGCGCCCCAAGCTCGAAACCCGCGGCGCCGGTTTGTTCAGGCGACGCTCTCGAATCGGCGAAGGAAATCGCGCGTCTCATCGGCGAAGCGCTCCCGAATC
>VGEM01000444.1 GCA_016869315.1 Alphaproteobacteria bacterium
GAATCGCTAGCCATTCGCGGGATTGCGGACCGCGTAGGTCAGCTCGTGGCCGGTTCGCCGGAGATTCACGGCCACGATACGTCTCAGTATGAACTCGCCATGGTGACGCGGCGCTTGGGCGGCGTGTTCGAGCTTCGCGTCCAGATCGCGACCAAGCGATACCTGGTCAACGTTCTCAATCAATTCTTCTCTCAACTGACGCTATTCTTGTTCTTTTCGATTGGCGGATACCTGGCGATCATGGGCGACATCACCATTGGATCCCTGGTGGCGGTCTTGGCGGCGTACAAAGATATGTACGCGCCGTGGAAGGACTTGATCGACTACTACCAAAAGGCCGAAGACGCTCGTGTAAAGTACGACCAGCTTCGCGAGTATTTCGCGCCGCCAACCTTGATGGATCGCGCGAGGATTAGCGGTGATGCGCCGTGTCCCAACATTGCCACAGCGCCCTTGATCGCGTCCAACGTCGTTGCCGAGGCGGACGAGGGGGTGAGGGCGATCGACGGGGCCAATCTGATCCTGCAGCTCCCCATTCATGCTGCCGTGATTGGCGGAAGCAGCGCAAGCCGAGATGAGTTGGCCCGCTTGCTCGCCCGACAGGTATTGCCGCGGGCCGGCCAAATCAAGATTGGCGATTCGGATATCACGTCTCTTCCCGATAGCGTCATCGGCCGTCGCATCGGCTTTGTCGGGCCCGAGACCTATCTGGGATCGGGAAGCATGTTCGATGCCCTGATCTATCCGCTGCTTCATCGTCCCGGCGCGCCGACGTCTGCGATCGGCAAATTCAAAGAGCTTGAGTTGCGCGAGGCGGCTCGGACGGGAAATTCGGAGCTCGATCTCGACGCCGATTGGATCGACTACGAAAACGCGGGGTGTTCGAGCAAGAGCCAACTCCGCTTACGCATCGTCGAGATTCTCCGCGTCGTCAGCCTCGAAGAAGAAGTCTACGAAGCCGGCCTGCGGCGGACCATCAATCCAGCGGTGCGCGCCAGCCTGGGCAAGAAGCTTCTTGACGCACGCCGGCTGTTACGCGAACGGGTCGTGCAACGAAACCTAACGTCGGCCATCGAGACGTTTGATCGCGCGCTCTACATCGAGAATGCATCGGTTGCCGAAAACATTTTGTTCGGAACGCCGTTGTCGGGGGCATTGGCGATCGAACGTCTCGGCGAAAACGACTACATGCGCCGTGTCATCGCCGCGGCCGGCTTGACCGAGGAATTTCTCGAGAAAGGCAGGCGCCTCGCCGCGGTCATGACGGATATTTTTCGCGGGCTTGAAGCGGGGCACGAATTCTTCGAACGGTTCAGCTTCATTCGAGCCGACGATCTCCCGGTGTTCGAGGCGATCCTTCGCCGCATCGAAGGCGGCGGGTTGCAACAACTGGCGCCCGGCGAGCGATCGCGGCTGATGGAGCTGCCGTTCAAACTCATTGCCAGCCAACATACCGTCGGTCTGATCGATCAGGCGTTCAAGGAAAAGATTCTGGCGGCGCGCGAGATTTTCGCAAAGGAACTTCCGGCGGAATTGAAGTCTGCGGTGCAATTTTTTGACATCGACACCTACAACGCGGCCACGACCGTCATCGACAACGTCTTGTTCGGAAAGGGCGCTCTTTCAAAGGCATCGATGACGGGCGCCTTGCAAGAGATCGTGACCGAAGTGGTGACCGAATTGGGGCTTTACGTGTCGATCGTCGAGCTGGGTCTTGAAACCGACATCGGTATTGGTGGCGCCAAGTTGTCGGCGTCGCAGCGCCAGCGAATGGCGATCGCCCGTTGCCTGATCAAACGGCCCGAACTGCTGATCCTTTGCGATGCATTGTCGCTGCTCGATCCCGCGATGCAGGATCGCGTATTCGCTGCCATCCGCGCTGACATGGCTGACCGCTCGTTGATCCTGCTCGAAGCTGGTGGCACGCGGGCCGCGTCGTTGCCGCGAGTGTTCATGATCGAGGATGGAAAGGTCATTGAGCAAACTGCCGGTGCGGCGGCGGCACCCCGTGCTGCGGCCACAGCAGACGCCGACGAAGGCCACGTCGGACTTGGCGAACTGGTCGGCATCATGGCGCAGATTCCGTTGTTCGCCGGGATCGATCGCTCGAAACTTAAACTTCTTGCCTTTACGAGCGAACGCGTCACCTACGACCAAGGTCAGTATGTGTTTCGGCAGGGAGCCCCTGGCGACAAAGCCTACGTGATTCTCGACGGCAAAGCCGACGTCGTGCTCGATACCGGCGCGGGTGAAACCGTGGTCGCGCACCTCAATCGCCATCAGGTTTTCGGCGAAATGGCGCTGCTGTCGAGCATGCCGCGTACAACCTCAATTCGGGCCGCCGCGCCCCTGACGATGCTTGCCCTCAGTCAGGACGTATTCATTCGCCTGGTCGAAGAAAATTCCAACATCGCTATGGGCATGACCAGGATTCTGGCCGATCGCTTGGCCGGGACACTCCGCGATTTGAGCCGCGTGTCTGCCCAAGTTTCGGCGGGTACTCGACCCCAAAACCGACCGGCTTCGCGCGATCCGCGCGGCAGGGCCGGCGTCACATGACTGCGGGCACTAAATATTATAAGTATTAGAATATATAATATACAATCCTAATAAGTGATGGACGTGGCGTGGCGTCTCGCAGTGAGTCCTTGACTCGATTGGAACACTCGACGGAAGATCGATTATGACCAGAAATTAGTAGCTAGGTTCACACGTTTACATTCACCATGACAACTCAGGAGAAAAAGATGGGGTTGGGCACTCGTACGGGCGTCGTGAAGGTTCGCAGCCTTGGGCTGCGTATGGTCATGACGTCATGTCTCGCACTCGCAGCGTTTTCTTCGGCAACTGCT
>VGEM01000445.1 GCA_016869315.1 Alphaproteobacteria bacterium
GTAATCGGCAGGCAAAAGTTCGCCCTGATAAAAATGGATGCCGAGCGACGCCGTATGCGCGCCGAGGCCGTAGTCCGGAGAGATTGACTTGGCGACGAGGTCGGGCCGCTGCGGAGACACCCGCTCGTCGACGTTCTGGCCGAAGTAACTGAATGGCCAGCCATAGAACGCGCCGTCCTGCACCGAGGTCATGTAGTCGGGCACCAGGTCGGTCCCGAGCAAGTCGCGCTCGTTGACCGTCGTCCATAACATGCCGGTGACAGGTTCCCACGCCAGCCCGACCGGATTGCGAAGGCCGCCCGCGAATACGCGGAACTGGCCGGTCGCGCGATCCACCTCAAGAATATTGGCGCGGTTGGTCTCTTTGTCATAGCCGTCGTCGGCGATGTTCCCGGTGGAACCGACGGCGACATAGATTTTCGAGCCATCGGCACTGGCAATCACATTCCGGGTCCAGTGACCGTAGATCGGACCGCCAGGCAGGTCGGTGACCTTGGTGCCCGGATCCGTAATCGACGTTGCTCCTTCAACATAGGGAAACCGCATCAACGCGTTGGCATTTCCGACATAAAGATCGGAGCCGACCAGCGCCATGCCGATCGGCGAGAACAAGCCCTCGAGAAACACGGTTTTGGTCTCCGCGACACCGTCGCCGTCGGCGTCGCGGAGGAGGCTGATGCGATTGGCGCTGGTCACACCGGCGCCGACGCGGCCCATGATCAGCCGACGCACCCAGGTCGTGAAACTGAATTTCTCGCCGCTGCGGTCGGACGGCGGCGCGTTGCTTTCGGCAACCAGCACGTCGCCGTTCGGCAGCTTGTAGAGCCAACGCGGGTGATCGAACCCGGAGGCATAGAGCGATACCTCGAGCCCGTCGGCGACCTTCGGCTTATTGCCCTCAGCCCACCCCACCGCCTTCGAGACCTTGACCGTCGGCATCAACAGGTTCTCGCGCGGCGGCGGCAGCTTCGGATTGGCTCCGTAGCCGACGTCGGTCTGCACTTGGGCAGACGCCGTGTGGGCCGCGAAGACGATCGCGACGGTCTGAGCAAGACTCTGTTTCAGGATCGACATTGGATGTCTCCGTCCCCGGCCGCGGCACGTTCAAGCTGAGTGTGCCGTGACATCCCAGAGTTATTCAATACGAATGTTGCATCCCGTTCGAAGCGCCTGCATACACGTATGTGGCTAAACTCCCGCTGTTGAAAGAAGGCCCGGTTGCAGCGATGAAAATCGCCACATTTAATGTCAATTCCATCAAGGCGCGGCTGCCGAATTTCCTCGCGTGGCTCAAGGAGTTCGCGCCTGACGTTGCGCTGCTGCAGGAAATCAAGTGCGTCGACGATGCGTTCCCACGGCTCGAAATTGAGGACGCCGGCTACAACGTCGCGACCCATGGCCAAAAGACCTACAACGGCGTCGCCATTCTTTCGAAATCGCCGATCGAGGACGTTGTGCGCGGCCTGCCGGGCGATGGGTCTGACGAGCAGGCGCGCTACATGGAAGCGACCGTCTTCGGCAAAGTGCGCGTCGCCGCGATCTATCTGCCCAATGGCAATCCGCTCGGCACCGAGAAATTCAGCTACAAGCTCGCCTGGATGGACCGCCTGCGCGCGCGCATCGCCGCGTCGTTGCCACAAGGCGAGATCGCGATCTGGGGCGGCGACTACAATGTCATTCCCACCGACAGCGACGTGTGGGATGCGCGCGCCATGAAGGATGACGCCCTCATGCAGCCGGAAAGCCGCGCCAGGTTCCGCTCCATTCAGCACCTCGGACTGACCGATGCCTTCCGTGCGCTGCATCCCGAGCCGCATCGCTATTCGTTTTGGGATTATCAGGCCGGCGCCTGGCAGAAAGATCACGGCATGCTGATCGACTATTTGATGTTATCTCCGCAGGCAGCCGATCGATTGATGGCGTCCGGGATCGACAAGGGCCCGCGCGGCAAGGAGAAAGCCTCCGACCACACGCCGGTGTGGTGCGAGATCCGCGACTGAGCAGCCTCACTTGCCGTTGCCGCGCAGGTGCCGACCCACTGACGAGCAACCCAACGGGCGCCAGTTAACGTGTCGCACCCAAGGGGCGCGGCGCCAGTTGGGCGATGCGCTCGACCATGCGGTCGACGTCGGCGGTGTCGTGGAACAAGTGCGTGCTGATGCGGAGCGGCGTCGAATGCGTCAGCGGCCCATCGGCGGCACGGTCGTTGGCCGAGCGCGCTGGATCGTCGCGCAGAGAATGCGGCATCGATGAATTGCGCACCACCATCCGCTCGGCTCTCAGGGCCTCGTTGACGGCGTTGGACGCGACTTCCTGTCGCTTGCACTCCGCTTCCGACAATGGCGCATTGAAGTCGAACCCGGGCGAGAACGGGTTGAAAGTCGTCATGCCGGTTCGGGCGACGGCCGCGGCCTCGGCCGCGAACGGCTTCGACAGCGCGCGCGGCCCCCAGATGCCGGCGATACGCCCGCGCGCATACTGCGCCAGCGCGACGACGTAGTCCTCGATCGCCTTGCGGCCCCAGGCGTCCCACATCTGGCAGACCTCCTGCAGCGCGCGCTGCATCGGGTAGTTGACGTGGCCGATGTGCATCATGTGGTCGGCGACATTCTGGTCGGGACCGCGCGTGCCGCGCGCCAGCGGCGTGCCGGGCTCGCCGGTGTAGTCGTGCGCCAGCACCGGAAAGAACGCCGGCAGCAGCGTGGTATTGGCATACCCTGGCAGCGACAGCGTCACGGGCTTGCCGCCGACGGTCACTTCGCGGCTATAGCGGGCGGGCGCCGCCGGCGCGGCGTTATTGCGCACGTAGAGGAAACCCGATTGGCACGGGCCGCACTGCCACTTGTGGCCCG
>VGEM01000446.1 GCA_016869315.1 Alphaproteobacteria bacterium
CTTCGGCCTGATCAAGGTGATCGGTCGGCAGCTTGACCTTGATGATATGCGCGCCCATCAGCGCCGCCATGTGGGCGGCATAGGCGACGACATCGAAGCCGGTTTCGCCGTCCTTAGTGACGTACTTTCCGCGTGGATACGACCATACGACAACGGCAAGACCGACGTCCTTCGCCTCGGCCGTCAGTTCGCGCAGATCGTTCATCATGCCGTAGGCTTCTGCCGAACCTGGATAGATCGTATAGCCGATCGCCGAACAACCGAGGCGAAGCGCATCCTGCACGCCCGCCGTGATGGCCTGGGTCGGCGCGTCTTTCTCGCCATTGAGCGAGTTGGCGCTGTTGACCTTAAGGATCGTAGGAATGGCGCCGGCAAAAGTGTTGGCACCGTCTTCGATCATGCCGAGCGGAGCGGCGAAGGCCGATAGCCCGGCGTCGACGGCGAGCTGCCAATGATAGTGCGGTTCGTAGCCGGCTGGGTTCGGGGCAAAGCTGCGCGCCGGTCCATGTTCGAAGCCCTGGTCGACCGGAAGGATGACCAACCTGCCAGTGCCGCCCAGTTTGCCCTGCATCAAAATGCGGGCGAGGTTGGCTTTGGTGCCGGGATTGTCGCTGTCATAGGCTTCGAGAATCTTTTTGACGCGCGTCGAAATTTTCATGAAGGGCGGACCTTGAAGCAGGAGGAATGGAAATCGCGGCGGAACATATAAGCCCCGGCCGTGTCGTAGAAGGGGGCATCGAAGGCTGACAATTGACGGGCGCACCGGCCAATCTTATGCTCAAAAACCGTTCGAAGATGTTTCGTTAGAGTATTGAAAGATATGGAAAAGAAGTCGCCGGGAACCGTCGCAGAGGCGCTTGACCGCTTGACCCGGGCGATCGATCGGCTGGATGGCGCTGCCAGTGATGTGCCGGCACTCCACGCGCTCAAGACCGATCATGCGGTGCTCACCACCAAACTCGCGGAGGCAGCCAAGGCCAATGCCATTCTCAAGGAAGCCGCCAACCGGGTCGCCGGCAAACTCGATGGCCAGATCGCCCGATTGAATCTGGCGCTGAAGGAATAGGCGGCGCGCATGGGGCACGTTTCGATCACCATCCGCGGCCGGCAATACCAGATCGCTTGTGACGATGGCCAGGAAGCGCACGTGGCGCGGCTCGGCAAATACCTCGATCAGCAGGCCGAGCAGGTCCAAAAGACCACCAAGAACACGTTTTCGGATTCTCTGTTGCTGGTCATGATCGGGCTGCTGATCGCCGATGAATTGTCCGATGCGTCAGCCGACGCCCGGGCCGCTCAACAGACCCAAGCAGCAGCCCGCGCCAAGGCGGATCAAGAGATTGCTGCGGCAATTTCGGCGCTTGCCCAAAGGGTTGAGGATATTGCCGCCAAGGTCGAAGGCTCCTAGGTTGAGGCTGGAGCTGCTGGGCAGGTTAGGTCTTGTGAACCCCAGGGGCGATAGTTGTCTACTCGGGAGCTGTCACTGTCGGGGCTCTGGTCTCGTTACATGGCACCCACCTATCACCATGGCCCATTGGACGGTCATGATGGACCGACGGCTTCGGCGGCTCCACTTCAACAACGTAGTCTAAGGGCTTGAATTAGTGAGCGCTCTCGACAAGAAGACCCTACGTCGGGAGGCGTTGGCCCGGCGCGCCGAGGTCCACCTGACTCGCGGTCCCGAAGCATCGTTTCTGCTCGCCAAACAAGTCCAGTCGATCGTGCCGACGGGGTCGGTTGTCGCCGGCTATTGGGCGATTGGCACCGAGCTTGATCTCGGCCCGACCATGGCGGCCCTGGCTGCGCGGGGCGATACCCTGGCGCTGCCGGTGAACGGCGAAAAAGGAACACCCCTGGTGTTCCGGAAGTGGGCGCCAGGCGAAAAGCTCGACAGGGGATTGATGGGGACGTCGCATCCTGCCGAAGGGTCGCCGGAGGTGACGCCCCGCGTGATCCTGCTGCCTCTGGTGGCCTTCGCCGCCAAAGGGGGCCGGCTCGGTTACGGCGCCGGGTTCTACGATCGCACGCTCAAGGCGCTTCGGGCGGCAGGGTCGCTCGAAGCCTGGGGCGTCGCCTTTGACGAGCAGGAGGAGCCGAACCTGCCGACCGATGCCGCCGACCAAGTGATGACCGGGGTCATTACCGACCGACGCATCATCCGTGTCGCGGGCTGACATGCGCCTCCTATTCCTGGGCGACATCCTCGGCAAGTCCGGCCGCGATGCCGTCATCGACAACGTTCCAAGATTGCGCCGCGATCTGTCGCTCGACCTTGTGGTCGCCTGCGGCGAGAACGCCGCCCATGGCTTCGGCATTACCGGCGAAATCTGCCGGCAGTTGTTCACCGCCGGGGTCGACGTGATTACCCTTGGAAATCACGCCTTCGATCAACGCGAGATCATCGAGTACATCAAGGCTGAGCCGCGCCTGCTGCGTCCGCTCAACTATCCGCCCGACACTCCCGGCCGAGGCGCTGGAATTTTCCACGCCCGCGGCGGCCTGCCGGTGCTGGTCGCGCAGGTGATTTGCCGGCTGTTCATGGCTGATACCGACGATCCGTTCCGGGCGCTCGATGAGTGCCTGGCCAAGCATCCAATGGGCAAAGGCGGCACGGTTGCCGCTGCCCTACTCGACATCCATGGCGAGGCTTCCAGTGAAAAATCGGCGCTTGCCCATGTCGCCGACGGCAAAGTGTCGATGGCGGTCGGCAGCCATAGCCATGTGCCGACGGCCGATACCCGCATCCTCAAAGGTGGGACGGCGTTCCAGACCGATGCCGGTATGTGCGGGCCCTATGATTCGGTCATCGGGATGAGTGCGACGGAAGCGGTGCGACGTTTTCGGAGCAAGG
>VGEM01000447.1 GCA_016869315.1 Alphaproteobacteria bacterium
TTCGCCGTCGATATTGACGGCACCGTCACCGCCAAGTTTAAGCGCCGAAAACTTCGCATCGGTCTTGGCGCCTGCGGCCGTTTGCGAAACCGCGATACCCGAAGCATCGATCGACGTGATGCCAAGCGCGGTAATCGGGCCGCTCGATGTGAGTGCGAGGGACCCGATGCCGACATCTGCCGACTGGGTTTTGTCTTTGAACGCAATCTTTGCCCCGTCGAGATCGACCTTGGTAATTTCGAGATTCTTGATGTCGCCGGCAATGCGAATGTCGGCATTGCCCAACGCAATATCGGCGTTCATGCCCTGCTTGGCGTCCTTGTAGGCAAGCTTGAGGCCTTCAATGTCGATTCCGTCGATATTCAATGACGGTGCTGGCTGGTCGGCGGGCGCAGGAGGGACGTCAAACTCCCAGTTGGCCTTGCCGTCCTTGTTGACTTCAAGCAACGCATCGCCTTCGACCACCTTGAGTCCGGACACCTTCACAAAGCCCGACAACAGCGGAATGAGTTGAACGCTGGCTTCGAAGCGCTTGACCGTCAGCATTTCGGGCCGGCTGCCCCAGGTTGCATTCGCAAGCGAGACATCCGACAGCACGATCGCCGGCGTCAGGGACACGGCGAGCTTGATGTCGCCGATCTTGACCTCACGGCCGGTCGCGGCTTTGGCTTGATCCTGGATCAGGCCCTTGTACTGGCTGACATCGAAAGTGACGAGAAAGATGACCAGGCCGACGATGACGACGGCAATCACGCCGCCCGCGATCTTGAGTGCTTTCATAAATTAGGTCCGACCAGTGGTTTGTAACAATCGAGCGCTAAGCTGCATGAACTCCGGCCATCGTTCAATCACTGCATGGGCGCCGGATTCGTGAAGAGAATCAGCGGGATGATTACCCCACCCGACGCCGACCGCGTGCGTTCCCGCGGCCCGCGCCATCAGGATGTCGTAGGTAGTATCGCCAACCATGATGGTGCGCGCGGCGTCGACGCCAGCCTCGGCCATGGCCTGAAGCAGCATGCCGGGATCGGGCTTTCCGGGTGCAGTATCGGGCGTCTGGATGGTCACAAATCGCCCAACCAAATTGTGCTTGCCAAGAAGATAGTCGACGCCGCGACGGCCTTTACCGGTAGCGATACCGAGCAGGCACCCCGCGGCTTCAAGCTCTGTAATGACGTCTTGGGAGTCGGCAAACAATGGCTCGTGTTGTTCACCCTTAGCTCGCCAGTCGGCAAAAACCCGCCGGTAAATCGAAGCGACCTCAACGATTTTGTCCGGCGTCGCCATGGGAAACAACCGGGCAAGGACTTCGCCAAGCGACAAGCCGATACCCGCGGAAATCGATTCGGCGCTCGGCTCCGGAAGACCCGCCAAATCCGCGGTGAGTCGCACAGCGCGCGCAATATGTGCGTGACTATCGACCAAGGTTCCGTCGAGATCAAAAACGACCAGACAGCCGCGCAGACTCATTCGTCTGCGTCTTTCGGCGAAAAGCCAAGGACATCGAACAAACGCGTCATGCAGTCAGGTAATGGCGCGGACAGAACCAGCGGCTTCGCCCCTTGACGCGGCACGGTGATCCTGCGCGCGTGCAACATCAGTTGGCGCCCGAGCCCCGACAGTTCGCCGCCACCAATGTCGGCGGGCGCACCATATTTGACGTCGCCAACAATCGGCGTTTCCATCAAGGCACAATGTACTCGAAGCTGATGGGTGCGCCCGGTCCGCGGCATCAGCGAAAGCCAGGTAAAACGATCGGCCGCTTGCCCGACTGTCACGTAGTCGGTCACTGCGTCACGTCCTTCCTTATCGTCCCAGGTCATGCGTTCATGACCCTTGCTGCCGGCCTTGGCGAGCGCCGCATCGACGGTACCGCGCGGGTGCCGCGGTCGGCCGTGGACGATGGCCCAGTAGATCTTTTCAACCGCGCCATCCTGAAACGCCTTGCCGAGCCGCGTCGCGGCCTTGGTGTTGCGCGCCAGCAGCAACAAACCCGATGTATCGCGATCGAGGCGATGGACTAGCCGAGGCCGTTCGGGCAGTCCAAATTTCAGGGCATCCAACATGCCGTCAATGTGACGGGTTGTCTTGCTGCCGCCCTGGACCGCCAGCCCCGCCGGCTTGTTCAGCACGATCATGTCTTCGTCGCGATGAATGACGAGCGACTTGATGAACGTCGCATCCTTGTCGGACACCTGGCCGGGCGCGCGCTTGACGGCCTCACTGCCGGCCGGAAGCGGCGGCACGCGAATGCTCTGCCCTTTCGCCAGTCGTTGATTGGCGCGCGCGCGCCCACCATCGACGCGAATCTGCCCTGTGCGGAGTAGTTTTTCGAGACGGCCGTGAGTGAGCGCCGGATAGTGGCGTTTGAACCAGCGATCAAGCCGGATATCGTCATCGGACTCTTCGACCGTGGTGTTTTGAACGCCGCTCACCCTGCACCGCCCGTTTTGCCGGCCCGAAGTTTGGCCCAATAGTCGAGGCGCTTTTTGACTTCGCGCTCAAAACCACGATCGGCTGGTTCGTAAAACGCCCGCCGAGCCATGCCATCGGGGAAGTAATTCTGCCCCGAGAAACCGTCCTCGGCATTGTGGTCGTACTGATAACCACTGCCGTAGCCGAGATTCTTCATAAGTTTGGTCGGGGCATTGAGAATGTGCTTGGGTGGCGCCAGCGAGCCGGTGGCCCGCGCCGCTTCCAGCGCCGCGCCATGGGCGACGTATGTTGCATTCGATTTCGGAGCGGTGCCGAGATAGATCACCAGCATGGCAATCGCGAGATCGCCCTCCGGCGAGCCAAGACGGTCATATGTCTCCCAACTCGCGATCGCCAACT
>VGEM01000448.1 GCA_016869315.1 Alphaproteobacteria bacterium
CATCCTAGCGCTCGGGGAATTGCGCGCGAAGAGCGGCCGCGATGTGCTTGCGGCGTACATTATCGGTGTCGAGATCACGACGCGCGTCGGACAGGGTCTCAACCCCTTTCACCGCAACCGCGGCTGGCATGCCACATCCACCGTCGGTGCGATCGGCGCCGCGGCCGCGGCCGGGCGCCTGATCGGTCTCGACACCGGACGAATGCGTCATGCCCTCAACATGGCGACGAGCTACGCCGGCGGCTTCATGAGCCAATTCGGATCGATGACAAAACCCCTCCACGCCGGCAAGGCGGCCGAAGCCGGCGTCGTCTGTGCGTTTCTCGCCGAAGCGGGCATGACGGCCGGGAGCGAAACGCTGGACGGACCAACCGGCATGGCAAGGCTGATGGTCGGGCCAGACCTTGAAGAGCTGCGCCGCAGCGGCTTCAAGGCCGAGCACGGTCAAACCCTGCGTTTCGAGCCGGCGACCTTGGGGCGGCCACTCGCCATTCTCGCCCACGGCCTCAAGGTCAAACGTTATCCAACCTGCGCGTCGACCCATCGCGCGCTCGATGGCATTCTCGAGCTTCAAGAAAAGCACAAGTTTGCGGCCGTTGATGTCACGCGCATTGACGTCTTCGCGCCGGTTACGCACTTCAACAATCTCATGTACACCGATCCATCGACCCCGGCTGAAGCCAAGTTTTCGATGGAGTACTGTGCCGCCGTCGCGATCGAGAATGGCGGCATCGGCCTTGCCGATTTCGCGCAATCTGCCCTGGCGGCACCAAGGGTTCGGCATACGATGACGAAAGTTGTTCGTCACCCGATCGACCGGCCGGAGTCTGAATTTCCAACCAAAGTTGAGATCACGTTGACATCGGGTCAGTCGGTATCGGTCCACATCGATGCGCCGAAAGGCCGCGTCGACAATCCACTTTCCGAAGAAGAGCTCTGGCAAAAATTGCGGCTCTGCTGTCGCGGGACGATCGAAGCGGGCCGGGCGGCGCGAATTGAAACCTCTTTGAGACGAATCGACGGCGACGAACCGATTGCGACCTTGATGTCCGAATTGCGGTTCGAGACGGCCGCCACATGACAGCGCCAAAACTCACCGCGCTGGTCTTGGCCGCGAGCCGACGCGGCGCCGATGACCCGGTCGCCAAGGTTCAAAACCTGTCGCACAAATGCCTGGTCAGACTCAACGGCACGGTCATGCTTGAGCGTGTCATCGCGGCGCTCAAGGCAACACCCGAGATTGGACGCATCTTCGTTTCGATCGAGAGCCCTGAGATATTGAAGGGTGTGCCGCGCCTCGCCGCGATGCTGGGCGCCGGCGAGATCACGGCGCTTACGAGCGAAGGCAACCTGGCCGACAGCATCGCCAAAGGCGCGGGTGAAATCGCCGACGCCCACCCACTGATCGTCACGACCGCCGACAACGCCCTTCATACACCGGAGATGCTGTCGCACTTCTGCGCTCAGATTGGCTCATCATCAGCCGACATCATGGTCGCGATGACGCCGGCGGACGTCATTCTCGCCAAGTACCCGAGCGGGCAACGCGCTTTTCACCGGCTCAGGGACGGCGCCTTCTCAAGCTGCAATCTCTATTGCATTCGCACATTGAAAGGCGTGGGCGCGGCGCGCGCCTTTGCGACGGGCGGGCAGTTCGGCAAGAAACCCGAACGCATCATCGGCGCTTTTGGGCTGTGGGCATTCCTGCTCTACAAACTGCGGCTTGTCACGATCGAAGGAGTCATGCGCCAGATTTCGCGCGCACTCGACATGAAGGTCGAGGTCTCGATGCTGCCGTGGGCCGAAGCGCCGATCGATGTCGATAACGCGAAGGACTACGCGCTGGTGACCGACATTCTCGAACGGCAGGAAGGACGACAATCATGAGGGCCATTGTCCTGATGGTCGCCGCGCTATCGGCAACAGCCTCCGCGCAGTTCTGGCGCGAGGCCGAGACCAAAGCCCTCGCCGAGCCCTTCAAGGGAATCACGGCCGACGGCAGCCTGGTTCCGGGCTTGTTCGCGGTGCAATCAACGGGCGTTTCGACGGCTCCGGTTAAGGCCGCGGCCGAGGTCTGGCTGGCCGCGCTTTCGCCGGAACAGCGCAAATCGGCATCGTTTGCGATGAACGATGACGAATGGCGGAAGTGGATGAATATCAACGGCTACGTTCGGCAGGGCGTCTCGTTTCGCGACATGGATGACCGGCAGCGAACGCTGGCCTTCACGTTGATGCGCGCCGGCCTCAGCGCCAAGGGATTCAAATTATCCCGCGACATCATGCACCTCAACGCGCGCCTCGGCGATCTGGCGTTGCGACCCGAGGAATACGGCGACGATTTGTATTGGCTGACGGTGATGGGAACGCCGTCGCTGACCGAGCCCTGGGGCTGGCAACTCGACGGCCATCATCTGATCGTCAATTATGTCGTGATCGGCGATCAGGTCGTCATGACCCCGACCTTCGTCGGATCCGAGCCCATCCGCGCAACCGCCGGCCCCTATGCCGGAACGGAAATTTTGCAATCGGAACAGGACAAGGGCCTCGCCCTGATCAAGGCGCTCGACGATTCTCAGCGCGCCAAAGCGATCTTTCGCACCGCCAAGGACAAAAACGACAACCAGACCGAAGCCTTCAAAGACAACGCCGTCGTGCCTCAGCTTGGCTTGAATGCCATGGCGATGACGCCGGAACAGCGCACGCAGTTCATGGATTTGATCGCCGCGTTCGTCGGCATCGGGAACGATGGCCATGCCGCGGTGAAAATGCGCGAGGTCATGGCACACCTCGACAAGACGACGTTTGCCTGGGCC
>VGEM01000449.1 GCA_016869315.1 Alphaproteobacteria bacterium
CACGGCAAGCACGTCAACGTCTGGGACACGGCGCAAGTGAAGTATCGCTACGATTTCCCCTACAAGCCGGCGCTGCCGCCCGAACTCGCCGCCGTCGCCCAGGACTATTGCGGCGCCGAGCGGTACTGAAAAGACCACGCCGCGATCAGAACGACACTCGGCACCGCTGAATCCTATGGCGCAAAACAGGCCGCGACCAATTGCCGAAACGCATCGGCGCGATGGCTGATGGCGTGCTTCGCGGCCGGTTCCATTTCCGCGAAGGTCACAGAGTGGCCGTCGGCGATGAAGATCGGGTCATAGCCAAAGCCCTTGCCGCCACGCGGCGGAAACGTTAGCGCGCCGCGCACCTCGCCCTCGAACGTCTCGCAGTGACCATCGGGCCAGGCGAGCGATAGTGCGCAAACGAATTTGGCGCAGCGGTTCGGATGGGCGCCGAGCTCGCGCTCGATGCGTGTCATGGCGAGCACGAAGTCCTTGCTCGGACCCGCCCAGCGCGCCGAGTAAATGCCGGGCGCACCGTCAAGCGCCTCAACCACTAGGCCAGAGTCGTCGGACAGCGCGGGCTTGCCGGCCGTCAGCGCCGCGGCGCGGGCTTTCAGTTCAGCGTTCGCAATAAATGTCGTGCCGGTTTCGTCGGGCTCGGGCAGCCCGAGATCGGCCGCCGACAGCACGGTTGCTTTAAAGGGCGCCAGCAAATCGCGAATCTCGCGGACCTTGCCCTGATTGTGGCTGGCGACAATCAGCGCGCCGCCGGCAAATCGCCGCGCCATTTCACGCGACCTTATCAGAGGCCGAGCTTGGCCAGCGCCGCGCGCTGAATGTCGACCAACTGCGCCACGCCCTGCTTGGCCAGCGCCAACAGAGCCAGGAACTCGGATTCCTCGAAGGGGTGATCCTCGGCGGTGCCTTGCACCTCGACCAACTTACCCGAGCCGGTGATGACAAAGTTGGCGTCGGCCTGAGCCTTCGAATCTTCGGGATAGTCGAGATCGAGCACCGGCGTGCCCTGGAACAAACCGCAGCTCACCGCCGCCACCGGCTCTTTCAGCGGCAGTTTGGCGATCACGCCCATCTTTTGCATGCGGGCAAAAGCCTGGTGCAGCGCGACGTACGAGCCGGTTACCGCCGCGGTGCGGGTGCCGCCGTCAGCCTGCAGCACATCGCAGTCCAGCCTGATTTGAATTTCGCCAAACCCGTTGAGATGGGTGACGGCGCGAAGGGCGCGGCCGATCAGGCGTTGAATCTCCTGGGTGCGGCCCGACTGCTTGCCCTTGGCGGCTTCACGGTCGGTGCGGGTATGGGTTGAGCGTGGCAGCATGCCGTACTCGGCCGTCACCCAGCCCTTGCCGGTGTTTTTCAGAAACGGCGGCACCTGACTTTCGACGGTCGCGGTACACAGCACGTGCGTGTCGCCGAACCGTGACAAACACGACCCCTCGGCGTGTTTGGCAAAGCCGGGCTCAAGACTGATGGCGCGAAGCTGGTTGGCGGCGCGACCGGAGGGGCGCGCGGATGACTGAGTTACGGGCATGGACGATGCTGTAACAGACCCGCCCGGTAATGGTCAAAAGCACGTCGTCAAAAGCGGGGCCGATTGACGCCGTCCGCGGCCCGCCCTACCTAGGTTTCATGGTCTCGCCGCTGACCCCGGATGCCCATAGCGTCGTTGCGTTGAACGAGCGTTCGCGCGAGATTTTTCGTTTCATTGTCGATGCGTACATGGAAACCGGCGAGCCGATCGGCTCGCGCACCATCGCGCGCCGGCTCAATGGCACACTCTCACCAGCGACCATCCGCAATGTCATGTCCGATCTTGAGCTGGCGGGCTTGCTTTATGCGCCGCATACCTCAGCCGGGCGGCTGCCGACCGAAGCCGGTTTGCGGCTGTTCGTGTCGGGCTTGTTGCAGGTTGGCGCGCTCGACACCGAAGAGCGCCGCGCCATCGAGGCCAACTGTCAGGCCGCCGGCCGTTCGGTCGAAGACGTGCTCGGCCAGGCGTCGTCGATGTTGTCGGGGCTGTCGCAGTGCGCGAGCCTGGTGTTGGCCCCCAAAGCCGAAGCTTCGCTGCGACACGTGGAATTTGTCAGCCTCAAGCCGGGCCGTGTTCTGGCCGTGATGGTCAGCGAGAACGGCCTGGTCGAGAATCGATTGCTGGAAGTGCCGGCCGATGTCCCGGTGTCGGCGCTGATCGAAGCCGGCAACTTTTTGTCGGCGCGACTCTCGGGACGGACCTTGGCCGAATCCCGCACCGAGATTCTGGCCGAGATCGACTCGCGCCGCGCCCAACTTGACGAGCTGACGGCGCGCGTCGTTCAGGCGGGGCTCGCCACCCACGTTGGTGGAGATGCCGGAGGCGCGCTGATCATCAAGGGGCAGTCCAACCTGCTCAAAGACGTTACCGCGCTCGAAGATCTGGCGCGGATTCGCCAGCTGTTCGGCGTGCTCGAAACTCGCGAGCAATGGGTGCGGATCATCGATCTCATGGGCCGGGCCGAGGGCGTGCAGATTTTCATCGGCGCCCAGTCGGAGCTGTTTGGCATGGCCGGCTGCTCAATGGTCGTGGCGCCGCTGCAAAACACCCGCGAGCAGATTGTCGGGGCCATTGGGGTCATCGGTCCGACCCGAATTAACTACGCCCGCATCATCCCGATGGTCGACTACACCGCTCGGCTGGTCGGACGTGTCTTGGGCCGCGGATGAGGTCAACGAAGGGGGTGGCGAAGTCCGCGAATCTTCCCTACATGATTCTCCGTCCGAAACCGTAGCGCAAATAACCATGTCCGACGCCGAACAGACCACATCGCCC
>VGEM01000450.1 GCA_016869315.1 Alphaproteobacteria bacterium
GGTCATGCGGGCGATCACATTGCCTTCGTGGGCCAACTCCAGCGTATCGCCGTGCAGATGCGCCACGTCGCGCGCGATCAGGACGCCCTTGGCGTTGTGCCAGGGTCCCTTGCCGATGCGGTCGCGAGCATTGATCGCAGGCTTGCCCGCCGCAGCGTCGGTCGACAGGTAGGCGCGCCAGGTCTTGCCGCCGGCGCCGGCCGCTGCGGCAAGGCTCTGACAGTGCTTGTCGGCGCCCTCGAGGCCACCAATGTTGGCGCCATCGAGACCAGCACTGGTGACAAAAAATGTCATCGGCGCCGGTGGTGGCGGCGCGGCCTGTTGAGCTTGCTGGGCGCTGGCGGCGAACGACGCGAGCGCAACAATCGAAACCGCGAGTGTCGTGAATGAGCGCATGATTCCAATCCTTTTCGACATGGGTTGATTGGGGCAGTTAGAACTCATAGGCGGCGGCGACGCCAAACGTCCGCTTGACCGGCACGCCAACCCGAAGTTCGTTCAACACGGACCCTCCGCGCAACGTCGGCGGCATCGCCGCCGTGAAGCACGGTGGGCACGGACCGTTCGGACCATACAGCGGATCGTTGCCGCGGATCGCTTCGGTCAGGTGTTTGTCGTTGAACAGGTTCTTGACGTAAAAGTCGATCTTCAGGTTGTCGCGGCTCACGCCAGTGCGCAGATTGACCAGGCTGCGCGGGCTCAGCCAGCCCGTGTTGGTCGGGTCGAAATAGACTTTGCCGCGATAGCGATAATCGATGCGGGCACTCCAATCCCAGTCGCCGACGAGATTGTCGCGATAGCTCGGCGAAACGGTGAATTGAATGCTGGGCGATTGATCGAGCCGGTTGCCATTCACGTTGGTCGAGTTCCGGATGCGCACGCAGTCGGGCGTGCAAACGTAACTCTTCACCCTGTTGCGATTGAGATCGATCGTTCCGTCGATAGTCAATTCTTCGGTCGCGGCGTAGCTCGCTTCGAGTTCGATTCCCTTCAGGTTCACCCGCCCAATGTTCTGCGTGACGGTAGCGCTGCCGGTGCTGCCGTCGGGGCGGGTAAAGAACTGGGTGTTCACCACCTGCCCATTTCGCCATGGCATGTAATAGAGCGCCAAGGTTGTCCGCAGTCTGCTGTCCAGCCAGGTCGCCTTGTGGCCCAGTTCCCAGTTATCGAGTTTCTCCTGCTTGAAGTTGGGATTTGATCCCAAGGTCGCGATTTGCGATAGGACGGACGCGGGAAGGCCGAACAGCGTCGTGTTGAAACCGCCCGGCCGGAAGCCACGCGCGAACGTTGCGTAGGCCATTGCGCTGTCGTCGATTTCGTAGTCGACCGTGACGCGCGGTGAAAAGCTCTTGAACGTGCCGGCAAATTTGGCGCCGAATGCCGGAAACTTCTGCTGTTGCCTGATTTTGTCCCACTGATAACGCGCTTCCGCGCTCACGGTGAATGCGTCCGTGACATCATAGTAGAGGCCGCCAAAAATCGCCGGCGTGCGCGAACCGGTCTTGGTCGATGGCTGGGTCAAGCGTCCCGCGGCCTGGAAACCGTAGTTGGAGCCGCCCGGATTGTCGCTCCGCACGTGACTCGCGCCGAATGTCCCCCGCAAGCGCTCGTCCTGCGGGCTGGTGACGCGGAACTCACCGCTCCAATCGACCAGGACATTTTGCTGAATGAGCGTGAGCTGCTGGAAAGGCTGGGTGAAACACGGCTGATTGGCTGGTGTGCCGGTTGGCGCGGCGCAGGCCGCAGCGAGTGCGGCCGGGGTCGCAGGGTGGAATGGGTTCGCCAATCCCGACGCGTCGCGATACTGCTGATCGATGATGTTTTGCGTCTTGGTATGGTTGTAGGCGGCGATGAAGTTGGTCGACCAGCCGGAGTCCAAATCGTAATCCAATCGCAGGCTGCCATTGTTGACTTTGCGCCGCAGCCCGAAGTGTTCGCTCCAATTTGTGCGAAAGGGGACCGGATAGCCGCGGACATTGCCGATCAGTTCGCGGCGGGTGAATGGATCCATGGTCGCATACACGGAGATGTTCGCCGGCGTGAAGGCCGTGACCTTGGGCAATTCGCCGCACCACCAGGTCCCGCCGGTTCCACCGAGATTGCAGTTCAGGATCGGCGCGCCACCCGTGACTTTGATTGCGGCCGCAACCGGCACGCCGTCATCGTCGTAGGTGAACGAATAGAATCCTTTGACCGAGAAATTGTCCGAGAGCTTGGCATCCAGCGACGCGGAAATCGACCGCGTGTCCTGCTGACCCATTTTGAGTCCGGGATTTACGCCACTCTTGTACTGGCCGCCGAAGTGATAGCCGCGCGCGCGCAAGCGGACCCCGACCTTGTCCGCCACCAGTGGGCCCGAAACGCTGAGGCTTGAATCCCAGCCGCCGAATTTGAATGCGTCGACGCTGACCTTTCCGGTGAATTCCTCGGTCGGAGCTTTGGTCACGTAATTGACCGCGCCTGAATACGTGGCACGGCCAAAAAAGACGCTCTGCGGACCCTTCAAGATTTCGACCCGTTCGACATCGGTCACATCGGGTGCGCCGTTGCCGGTATAGGGCGCGCCATCGATGAACACGGCGCCGTTGGCCACGGACAGACCTCGGAAGGTAAGCCGGCGCGACACACGGTCGACGCGGCCGTTGCCACCAACCTGAGAAAACAGACCCGGCGTGAACTCAGCGAGTTCGATGATGTTACGAAGGCCCTTGGATTCGATTGTGTCCGCCGTGACCGCGCTCACCGCGATCGGCACCTGCATCAGGTTTTCTTCTCGGCGGCGAGC
>VGEM01000451.1 GCA_016869315.1 Alphaproteobacteria bacterium
CGTCCCGAACCGGATCGCTGCGCCACTGCGAGATTCACCATCTTCAACAGCGTCAACAATACGCTGTCTCAAGTCATTCGAGAGCGGTTTTGCCATGCGTGCTGGCCTCCAACTTCAGCACACAGCTTGAATCACAAATTCCAACCCTTGGGAATCACCTTCGATTCTGTCAATCTGGGAACCGCTCTAAGTTCGCCTCGTGGGAGAAAACAAATGAAAATCAATGCATTAGCTCTGATCTTCGGTTCAACAACAGCTCTGGTGTCCCCCGTCCTGGCGCAGGAGAGGAGCCCCCTGATCGAAGAAATCATGGTGACGGCTCAGAAGCGGACCGAGTCGATTCAAGAGGTGCCGGTCTCGATTGTCGCGCTGACGGGCGATCAACTGGCCCGCACCGCGCAGAACGACATTCTCGCCATCGCCGGCCGCATGCCGACGTTGCAGTACTCATCGGCCGGCGGCGAGGCGCAGATTTACATCCGCGGCGTCGGCTCGAACCTGCTTGCGGTAGGCTCTGACCCGAGTGTCGCCATCAATCTCGACGGCGTCTATCTTGGCCGACCCAACATGGGCTTGAACCAGTTCCTCGATGTCGACCGCGTCGAAGTGCTGCGCGGGCCCCAGGGCACGCTTTACGGCCGGAACGCCACCGGTGGCGCCATCAACATCACGTCGCGTCAGCCGGGATCGGAGACCGAAGGCTATCTCTCAGGCGCGGTCGGCAGCGATCGCATGCGCGAACTGGAAGGTGCGGCCACGCTGGCCGTCAGCGATATGTTTGCGGTGCGGGGCGCCATCCGTCATTTGACCGACGACGGCTACGTCAAAGATCTCGATCCGCGCGGCGGCGATGAGATCGACAACAACGATCTGGTCGCCGGGCGACTCATTCTGGCGTTCAGGCCGAGCGATACGGTCCGCGCCAACCTACAGATCGACTACAGCGACAACGAAACGGCCAACACCAGCATCAGGCCGGCGGACAATTTGGGTGCGGCGCGCCTGGCTGGCGCCGGCGCGACCGGCTTTCACGAGATTCGCAACAATCTCGACACCTTCATGGATTGGCACACCGGCGGACCGACGCTCGATATCGAGGCGGATCTATCCGACGCGGTGACGCTCAAGTCCATCACCGGCTACAAGAAATTCAAGATGGAATACTTCTTCAACACAGACGGCACCGAAATTCCAGTCACGCGCACCACCGAGCAATTCGACACTGAGCAGTTCTCGCAAGAATTCCGCCTGCTGTCGAAAAACGATGGTCCGCTCGAATGGATTGTCGGCGCCTACTTCCTCGATGAAGACAAGAAAGGCGCGCTCGGTCTGGTGCGCGAAAATCTGCGCAATGCGGTGACCGGCGCGGCGCTGCCGATCGGGGTGTTCATCATTCCGGCCGAGAACAAGACCAATGCTTACGCAGCGTTCGCGCAGGCGAGCTATGATGTCACCGAGCAGGTCACGGTCACTGCCGGCATCCGCTACAGCGACGAGAAAAAACGCGATGCCAATCGCCAGATCAATATCTTCCCGACCGCGGCTATCAACGCAGGTCAGATCGCCCTCGGCCTCTATGGCGGCATCGATCTCGCCGGCCTGCCCGTCGCCATCAGCCGCACCGACCGCCGCAGCTGGGACGCGGTAACGCCAAAGTTCGGCGTCGAATTTCGCGCCAGCGACGATGTCATGCTCTATGCCTCGGCGACGCGCGGATTCAAATCGGGCGGATACAACGACTATCAGCCAAGCAATCCGGTGTTTAACCCCGAATTCATCTGGAGCTACGAGGCGGGCGTGAAGTCGGATCTGATGGATGGGCGGCTGCGCCTCAACGCCGCCGCGTTCTATTACGACTACAGCGATTTGCAGGTCACGACGTTTCTCAACAGCCTGACGCTGGTCGCCAACGCCGCCCAGGCCGAGGTGAAAGGCCTCGACCTCGAACTCCTGGCGCAACCCGACGAGGGTATCACGCTCGGCGCCCAGGCCAGCCTGCTGGACGCGACATACGATTCGTTCCGAGTGCCCTATGGCGTGTGTTCGCCACTGGTGCTGACCCATCCAACGTGCGCCGGTCGCACGCCAGGGCAGGCGCGTCTGGTGAACGCCGACGGCAACCGGCTCAACAACGCACCTAAATTCAAGGGCACGGCCTTCGCCGAGTTCGTCACGGCGGCCGGCGGCGGCGAATTGACCCTGTTCGGCCAGCTCAGCCACACCGGCGCGATCTTCTTCAACGGCGCCAACGATCCGGCCGTGCGTCAGAAGTCCTATACGCTGGCCGACGCCCGGTTGGCCTGGTCGCTGGACAGCGGCGACTACACCATCGCTGCCTACGGCAAGAACGTTTTCGACAGGAATTACTTCCACAACATGGTGCAGTTCACCTCGACCTCGCTGCCGCCGCCGGCCGCGGCCCTGCCGGGCGCCGGAGTCGTGGTCACCGATCCGTTCTCGGTCGGCCATGCGCTGGGGTATCCCGCCCCCGGTGCGCAATGGGGCATTGAACTGACGTACAGATTCTAACGTCCGTATCGAGTTACGGAAGCCCCCGTCTTAACGCTTTGCGCCGCCGGTTCGGGGCGTTAGATTGCCTGCCTCGGCCGGGACGGGGGATGCCGTTTCGGCTGAATTTCCTCACACGACAGAGGGTTAGGCACGATGGACGGCTTTGAACCACGCGATCCGGTCGCGCGCCGGAGTTTCATCAAACGAGTGATTGCCTCCGGCGCAGTCGCGTCCGCGGGCGGCTTTTATCTCGCGGGCTGCTCG
>VGEM01000452.1 GCA_016869315.1 Alphaproteobacteria bacterium
GCGGCTCGCCGACGCCCTTGATGCCGAGCGGCGATTGCGGGTCCGGCTGATCGACCCACAGCGCCGCCATTTCGGACGGCACATCGAGATACGATGGCGGCTTCGCCTGGTAGAAACTGACATTCGCCGGCAATCCGTTCTGCGGGTCGTAAACGACGCGCTCGAGCGCCGCCATGCCGATCCCCATTACGGCGCCGCCTTTGATCTGTGTCGCCAGACTTTGCGGATGAACCACAGTGCCGCAGTCGGCCGACGACACCATATCGACGATCGACCACTTTCCGGTCTCGAGATCGACTTCGACGTGAGCAAAAGTGGCTGCCAGTGCGCCGACGTGGTTCGGCATCGGAAGCTTGTCCTTGGCGACGCCGACGAGGCCAGAGCCGGCAATGCCGGCCACCGCGTCCTTGGTGAGCTGATTGATGTCTTCGGGCGTTTCCTTGCCCGAGAACTTGCCACCAAGCTCGATGGCTTTCTGAGCGGCCTGCGCAAACGTGATCGACTTTGAGCCGTCGGCCTTGGCGACCACTTTCTCATCCTTGAGATCGTAGTCGTCAACCGCGCCGCCCAACACCTGCGCCGCGATTTCGAGCAATTTCGCCTTGGCGTCCATCGCGGCTGCATAGTTGGTGCGGCTCATGGTGAACGAGGTATTGGACCCGAACTGGCCGTTGTTGAACGGCAGGTGAGCGTCGGTCCGTCCGCGTTCGAGGACGACGTTATCCCAGTTGTATCCCAGCACTTCCGCCGCGGTCCGCGAGGTTGAGGCATAGGAATACGTTCCGAGATTCCCGACGCCCGTGTGCACGTGGAGCTTGCCGTCCGGCATGATCCGCAACAAGCCATCGAAACCCGCCGAGCCGGCCGGATGATAGGCGCGGCCAATGCCGATACCGGTGACCTTGGATCCGGTCTTCTGGCCCGAGAGCGACTTCCTCTGTTCCCAGCCGAATTTTTCCGACGCCTGGGCCAACGCTTCGGAGATGTGCGCGGAGGAAATCGGCATCTGACGCTGATCGAGTTTTGAACCGGTCTTGGGCGCGTTGACCTCGCGAATGGCAATACGGTCGAGACCCAATTGCCGCGCAGCCTTGTCGATCAATGGCTCCATGATGCAGGCAAGCTGATTCTGCCCGGGGCCGCGCTGCGCGTTCGTCAGCGGCAGGTTGGTGAACACCGAAATGCCACGCCACCGCATCGCTTCCGGCTGATACATCAGCGACAACGCACCGCCGAAGTTCCGGAAATCGGGGAAGCCCTCGGTCGCGCCGTTTTGCTGGATGACATAAACGTCGGCCGCGAGCAGCCGGCCATCCTTGCGGAAGCCGAGCTTGATCCGGCCCTGCAATCCGGTTCGCCGCGCACCCAGGAAATACTCCTCATGACGCGTGATGCGCATCATGCAGGGGCGATTGATCTTCTTCGACATGTGCGCCGGAATGGTCGCGACCACGTAGGCGCTGCCCTTCGAGCCGAAGCCGCCACCGCAGAACTCGGAGACCATCACCACGTTTTGCTGAGGAATGCCTAGCAGCTCGGCATAGCCGGCCACGGGCCACGACTGGCTTTGGGTCGAGAGATGCAGGTAGCACTTCCCGTTCTGCCAATAGGCCATCGCGCTCCGGGGCTCCATCGAGTGATGCGAATGAGCCGCGGTGACGTAACTTTCGTCGAATACCAAGTCAGCCTTGGCGAAACCGGCATCGACATCGCCGACCGACCATTCGGCCATCGGCTCGCCCATCGGTATCTTGTCGTCGCCGGCCTCGGCAAAATCCCTGGCCGTCCACTTGATCTTCTTGATCTCGGGTGCGCCGCGCACGCCGACATTGCCTTCGGGGTACACATCCGGTCCGCCGGGAAACAGGCTTTGCAGGGGATCGGTCGTGAACGGCAGCGGTTCGTATTCGATCTTGATCTTTTCGATCGCCTCGACCGCGGTGGTTTCGTCCTCGGCAGCGACGGCGAGGATCGGCTGGCCGACATACATCGGCGTCATGGTCAGGATCGGATCGCGTGGCGCCGGGAACGACGGCACGTCCTCGGGAAGCAGAATCCCGACGACACCTTTCAGCTTGGTCGCTTCGGCGGTGTCGATCCGCTTGACCTTGGCGTGCGGCATCGGGCTCGTCAGCAACTTGACGAACACCATGCCATCGGCCCGGAAGTCTTCGGCGTACTTAGCCTTGCCGGTGACTTTGGCCCGAACATCGGGCGGAACGAAATTTTTGCCGATCAGATTGTATGCCATGTCAGGCCACCTTCGCCGCGCTCATCACGGCATTCAGATAATGGTCATAGGCGCCGCAGCGGCAGAGATTGCCGCACATTGCCTGGCGCGCTTCCTCGCGGGTCGGGTTTGGATTGGCCTTCAGGAGACCAACCGCCGACATCACCTGGCCCGGCGTGCAGAACCCGCACTGCGGTCCGAGTTCGTCGATCATTGCCTGCTGCACCTTGTGCAGTTCGCCGTTCGGCCCTTCGAGGCCTTCGACGGTGACAATCGCCCGGCTCTTCACCGTATGGGTCAGCACCGAGCATGAATTCTGCGGCACGTCGTTGACCAGAACCGTACAGGCGCCGCATTCGCCGCGGTCGCACCCGAGCTTCGTGCCGGTGAGCCCGAGCTTGTACCGCAACGTCATGGCCAATGTTTCAAAGGGGAGCACGTCGACCGGACGCTCCTGGCCGTTGACGTTGAGCTTCACCAGCCGCTCGACCGCACCGGCGGCCGGCGCACCGGACTCCGAGC
>VGEM01000453.1 GCA_016869315.1 Alphaproteobacteria bacterium
GACTATAGCACCGCCTCGCCGTGGAGGTTGATGTCGAGGCCTTCGCGCTCGACGTCCTTTTCGACGCGCAGCCCGATGACGAGGTCGATCAGTTTGGCGATGACGAAGGTCGCGACCGCGCAATAGGCGATCACCACTCCGGCGCCGTAGAGCTGGGTGAGAACTTGCCCCGCATTGCCGTCGATCAGGCCGGCTTTGCCGGCGCCGCCGACCGCCTCGACCGCGAATACGCCGGTCAGAATCGCGCCGACAAAACCGCCGACGCCATGGACGCCGAAGGCATCCAAGGAATCGTCATACTTGAAGGCATGCTTGACCGCGGTCGCCGACCACCAACACACTGCGCCGGCGATCAGGCCGATGATCAGCCCGCCCATGGGATCGACAAAACCGGCGGCTGGCGTGATGGCGACCAGGCCCGCGACTGCGCCCGAGATGATGCCGAGCACACTGGGCCTGCCCTTGAACGCCCACTCGACGAACATCCACGATAGCCCGGCGGCGGCACTGGCGATTTGCGTCACTGCCATGGCCATGCCGGCGGCGCCGTTGGCGGCCACCGCCGAGCCGGCATTGAAGCCGAACCAGCCGACCCACAGCAGGGCCGCGCCGGTGAGACTGAGCACGAGGTTATGCGGCGGAAACGGCTCCTTGCCGTAACCGTTTCGCTTGCCGAGCACGAGCGCCATCACCAGACCGGCGACGCCGGCGTTGATGTGCACCACCGTGCCGCCGGCAAAGTCGAGCACGCCGTCGGCGCCGAGGAAGCCGCCGCCCCACACCCAGTGCGCCACCGGCGCATAGACCGCGAGCAGCCACAGCGCCACGAACCACAGCATCGCCGAGAACTTCATGCGGTCGACGAACGCGCCGGCGATGAGCGCCGGCGTGATGATAGCGAAGGTCATCTGATAGGTCATGAACACGGTTTCAGGGATGGTGTAGCTGATCGCGCTCACGCCGACGCCGCTGAGGAAGGCTTTGCTCAAGTCGCCGATGTAGGCGTTGCCGGCGCCGAACGACAGCGAATAGCCCGCCACCATCCACAACACCGTGACCAGGCAGCAGGTCGCGAACGAATGCATGGTGGTCGAGAGCACATTCATCTTGCGGACCATGCCGCCGTAAAACAGCGCAAGGCCGGGGATCGTCATCAGCAGCACGAGCGCCGTCGCCGTCAGCATCCAGGCGGTGTCGCCGCTGTTGATGGCAGGTGGTGGAGCCGCGTCCTGGGCTAGCGCCACGCCGGGCGCCAAGAGGGTCGTCGCCAGGGCCGCGAAGCGAGTCTTGATCATCGGTCGTCCTTCCCTTGAGAATCGTACGACCTCTTATTTGCAAATCTCGTGCCAGCATTTGTTGCGGCGCAGCGGAATCTGAAGTTTCTAATTTTTTTATATTATTTCCATATACTTATGAGTTGTTTTTGGTGCCTCTTTCCGCGGTCGGAATCGCACCGCACCATGCATGATGCATAATTTTTAATCTTACCAGATTTGACTGACTATTATTTAGACACTCGAGCGCTGTTGCGTGAGCTGCCCCGGTTTGGCGTCCGCCGGCATGCGCCAGGCGAAAGCGAGCGCGCCGAGTGCCGTGGCAATGGTGACAATGAACGCGGTGGCGATGCCGCCGCCCACGGCCTCGCTAAACCTGGCGAGATCGGCGGCGGACAACGTGGCGCGGCGCGCGGGGTCGACCAGAATTTCGGCGGCATCGGTCGCGCCGGGCAACCGACTTGCAAGCGACGCGTTCACGACCGCCGCCAGCAGCGCCGTGCCGACCGAAGCCCCCAGCATGCGCATGAAGGTGTTGGTGGCGGTGGCGATGCCGCGCACGCTCCAGCCGGCCGCGTCCTGCACCGCGACGGTGAAAGACGAATTGGTGATGCCGAGACCAAGGCCCACCACGAACGCCGCGGCGGCGGGAAATACGATCGTGTCGGAATGCTGGACCTGCGTCATCAGCACGCCACCGAGCGTCAGGATCGCCGCACCGATGATCGACGTCGTTCGGTACGATGTCCGAAGCATGAGTTGCCCGGCGCTGGTGGCGCCTATCGGCCAGGCGATAGCGAGCGACGACAGCACGGAGCCGGCGACGAAGGCGCTCTTGCCCATCACACCTTGGACATAGGTCGGCAGAAAGGCGCTGACGCCCATCGACGTGGCGCCGACGAACAAGCTGCCTGAGATGCAGGTCCGGAGCACGCGGTCGCGCCACAAAATCATCGGCAACAACGGCTCGGGCGCGCGCGATTCTTGAAACAGGAAGGCGGCGAAACCGATCGCCGACAGCGCGCCGACGCCCCAGGCCGCCGCACCCAAGTCACGGCCCTGCAACAGCAGGAGCATCAGCCCGCCAACGGCAATCGACAGCAGCACCGCGCCGGCGACATCGACCGTGTGGGCGGCGCGCTTGAGATTTTCGGGCAGCACCACCGACAGCAGAACCATCACCGCGATCGCCAGGGGAATGTTGAACCAGAACACCCAGGGCCACGACGTCTGCTCGACGAAGAAGGCGCCGAGCAGCGGGCCAAACACCGCCGAAACGCCCCACATGCTGGAGAGGTAACCCTGGATGCGCGCCCGCTCGGCCGGCGAATAAACATCGCCGATGATGGTCTGGCCGATTGGCATGATGCCGCCGGCGCCCAGACCCTGAATGGCGCGGGCGACAATCAGCGTCACCATGGTCGGCGCGAAACCGCACGCCAGCGATCCGAGCGTAAACAGCGACGC
>VGEM01000454.1 GCA_016869315.1 Alphaproteobacteria bacterium
GATGTGTACTACGGGCGGGGTCAAACCATCTTGTTGGAAAGGGAAAAGATCAAACGCAAAACCATCGAACTCAGACGCTTGCAGCACGTAAGATCTGCTGCTTAAACTGAAACCCAAGATGGACCAGGACCTCCACTAGCAAGCCCGCTGCTCACTCTCAAATATTCTGATGACGGACACCTCAGTTGCAATCGACCCGCAACGACATTCACACGATGCCGAGCAAGCCCGCCAGGGCACAGATGCCGATGACCGCGTGAATGGGAAGCTTGACCCGGACCAACAATGCGAGCGCCCCAACGGCCAGCCCCACACGCCACGGATCGACTCCACCGCTCGTAACCAGAACGCTTTCGGCAAAGAACAGCCCGAGGTTGGCGATGACGCCGACGACGGCGGCGCTGATGGCGCCGAGGGCGGCGGCCAGCGCCGGGACCGCGCCGAGGCGACCGATCATCGGCGCCCCCATCAGGATCAGGCAGGTCGACGGCAAAAACGTCGCGATGGTCGCGACCGCTGCCGCAATACACCCAAGTGCGGCCGGTGACAGGCCGAGCGCCGCTTGGGCCAAGGCGTCGTTCCACCCCGCGAAGAACCCGACATATTGAAGCACAAGGATCAGCGGGCCGGGCGTCGTTTCGGCCAGGGCCAACCCGTCGATCATCTGATCCGCCGACAGCCAGCGGAGGTCGTTGACGGCCGCGTCGGCGACATAGGGCAGCACGGCATACGCGCCGCCAAAGGTGACGAAAGCCGCCTTGGTGAACAGCCAGATAAGCGGCGCAAAAAAGGCGCCGCCGAAGTTCCACCACAGCAACCCGGTGAGCGATGCAATCAGGAGGACATAGCTGAACGCGACACTCGTCGGCCATCGCCAGGAGATGGCGCCCGCCCGAATCAGCTCCGGTGTCGCGGCACCATGCATTCCCCCGACGAACCACGCGCCGTGTCCGGCCCGGCCCGCGGCGGCCCCCGCCAAGGCCGCGACGACGACCAACAGCGGAAACGGCAGCCCGAGCCAGGCGACCGAAAGAAAGGCCGCCACCGCGACGGCGATGGCCGGCTTCGACGTGAGCCCCTTTCGCCCCAGGCGCCATAGGGCGGCAAAGATGACGGCGACGACGACGGGCTTCAGCCCGGTGAAAATGCGCGAGACCCATGTGGCGTCGCCATGCGCCGCGGCAATCCACGACAGGCCAAGCAGAATGACCGCGCCCGGCAGCACGAACAGCGTGCCGGCGGCGATGCCCCCCTTGAGGCCATGCAGTCGCCAACCGAGGTAGGTCGCGAGCTGCTGCGCCTCCGGACCCGGCAACATCATGCAAAAATTCAGCGCGTGCTGGAAATCGGCCGCCCGAACCCACTTCAAGCGCTCGACCAGGTCCTGTTGCATGATGGCGATCTGACCCGCCGGCCCGCCAAAGCCGATCAACCCGAGTTTCAGCCAATAGCGCAGCGCCGTGGCAAAGCCAGGCCCGGCCCCGGCGTGCGGTGGCGACGGTACATCATTCATGGACGAAAGGCCGATCAGCGGCCAAAATGTTACTTGTCCTGTTGTCGCTTGTCGATTGGAGTTTAAGGAGCTTGTTCATGCGGGTCGACATCGTATTCGACACTGTCTGTCCTTGGTGTTACGTCGGCAAACGCCGTTTCGAACGCGCGTTGGCAAACCGCCCGAATGCGCGGCCGCAGGTCCGCTATCGATCGTTTCTTCTCAATCCCGACCTTCCGCCGCAAGGCGTCGATCGGCGCGAATTCCTAGAGCGAAAGTTCGGATCGAGCGCCCAGTATGACCGCGTGGTCGAGGCGTTGGTGCATACCGGCAAGGGCGAAGGGATCAGCTTTGCGCTGGATCGAATTCAGCGCACGCCGAATTCCGCCAATTCACACCGGCTGGTGCGATTGGCGCAGGTGCTCAACCGCCAGAATGAAGCCGTCGAGGCGCTGTTCAGCGCCTATTTCGAAGAAGGTCGCGACATTGGTGATGTCGAGGAACTCGTGCGGATTGGCGGCGAAATCGGTCTCGATCGACACATGGTTTACGCCCACCTCGGCACCGAGTCCGATCTCAATGCCGTATACGCCGAGAACGCGCGCATGCACCGGATGGGGATCACCGGCGTTCCCTGTTACATTTTCAACGACAGTCGGGCCATCGCCGGCGCGCAGGAACCCGACATCCTGACGCGCATGATCGACATGGCAACCGCCGAGGAAGCAACACAAACCCCGATTCAATCCATTGGGTAATCTATCTACAAATCAATTAGATAATTGACTAACTGAAATCGATACAGGAGGTTCTGGATCAACCGGTCGGTTACTTCTCTTCGGCACTCTTTTTGCCAGTCGCAAAGCCCGGCAACAGGGCCGCGAAGCGAGAGAGAACCATGACCGAATACCATCAGCAGGAATACCTCCTGCATACCTTCCGCACCGCCACGAGTGTCGATCGGTTTCACGCCATCGTCACCAAGGCTTGCAAGCATCGCCATTGGGTCGAGATCGAAGCGTTCGATCGCAGCCACGTTCCCTTCGCGCGAGTCTTACAGGTGACCTTCAGCTCGCTCGAAGACCGTACTCGTGTGCGCATCGCGATGCGGTTCGTCGACAGCGATCACGAAGCCGCCCGCTCGCCGTCGGTGCCAAAGCTGGCTCGGGCGTAGCTACTCGACGTTCTTGTCGAGGAGCGCGACGAGCTGGCCAAGCACGGCTTGAACACCCTTGATCCGAGCGCCCGG
>VGEM01000455.1 GCA_016869315.1 Alphaproteobacteria bacterium
GATCTTTTCTTGCAGGTCGGCCTGCTCGGCGATGAGCTTGTTCATATCGTCTTCGGACATCTCTTCGGCAAACTTGGCCGAGACCTCTTCGAATCGATCGAGAAGTTTCTTGACCTCACCGACACCGTCCATGACGTTGCCGATCACGTCCTTTCCCGGATCGAGTTGCGGTTCCTGGGGGAGATATCCGACCTTGACGCCTTCGGCCGGCCAGGCCTCGCCATTGAACTGGCTATCGAGACCGCCCATGATTTTCAGGAGCGTCGACTTACCGGCGCCGTTGTAGCCGAGGACACCGATTTTGGCGCCGGGCAGGAACGATAACCAAATGTCCTTCAAGACCTCGCGGCCGCCGGGGTAGGTCTTATTCAGACCCTTCATTACGTAAATATACTGATAAGCCGCCATGAGGCCCGCCCTATTGGGTGTGAACGATCACTTTCGACGAAAACGAGCGGGCTTTTACCCGATGGCAGTGAGCCTGTCGATTGTACCTTCGGTTGTCAGGCTGCCGCGTCTCGATTACGGTCGATCCGACGCACTGAAAGGCTTTCCACATGTTGAAAACCTTCGCTCTGGCGGTCCTGTGGGCAGTACTGGCGCCCGCCCCCGCCGAAGCCGCCTGCGCCATCAGCGGGACGACCGTTACTTGCACCGACCTCGATGCAGATGGTTTAATTGTCGGCAACGCGTTCATAATCGCCGTTGAAACCGACGCTTTCGTGCAAAGTATTTACGACGGTGAAACTCCGTCGTCTTGCTCGGAATTCGTCGCCGCCATTCGGGCGGGTGATGGCGCCCGCATTACTAACCGCGGCCTTGTTCTTGGCCGAGGAAATTGCGGCGTCGGCATCGAAGCCGGAAACAACCTGACGCTGACGAATGACGGCTCAATTGCAACTGACCAAGACATTGGATACGCCATCGTCGCCGGCACCGGATCGACCATCCTGAATAACGGGCAGATCAGGACCGTCGGAACAGAGGCAAACGTCGTCATCCTTGGCAACGACTCACGCCTGACCAACGCGACGAGCGGAAGAATCGGAACAACAGGGACGTTCGCCGTCACGCTCTCGGCGGGCAGCGGCGTCACAGCCATCAACGATGGCCGTATGGGCGCCGCGGGGCTTGCCGGAACTGTCGTCGAGCTTGGGGCAAGATCGAGCTTTACGAATAGCGGCACGATCACGGCAAACGGCGCCAGAGCCGTGGGCTTGCGACTTTTTGGCGACGGCGCATCGCTGACCAACCGCGGCACCATTGTCAGCGTTCCTGATGCACCGGCCCAAATCCCGACAAGCATTGGCGTCCTGGTCGAGGGCCAGAATGTCGCGATCGTCAACGAGGCTGGAACCATTACTGGCGCGAGCGCCGCCATTGTCGTTACCGGCAGCGCGACCATTACCAATCGCGCAACACTTCGCGGGGCCGCGACATCGGGCATTCGTGCTGAAGGTGCTGGCCGATTCACCTTGATCAATACCGGTCGTGTCGAAGGTGACGTTGCCATTCCCAGCGGCTCGCGATTGTCAGGAACGGGAACGATTGCAGGCAATGTGCAGAGTGGTGGAATTGTCGCACCAGGCCTTAGCATTGGAACCATGACGATTGCCGGATCGTTCGTGCAGACCGGCAGCGGGCAGCTTGATATCGAAGTCAGCGGCGATGGCACGCGCGACCGGCTTGTCATTGGCGGGCCGGTTCTTTCACTCGCCGGAACGGTGGCGGTCACATTCACTGGAGCACCAGTGCGGAACGGCCAGAATTTCACGTTCCTCACGTCATCGGGCGGACCTTTGGCCGCAACCCGAATCCTCCCTCAGGTCACCGACAACGCACCGGCATTTCTCAATGCCCAGGTCAGCTTCGGCGTAAATCAGGTTGGCTTGGTCGTGGCCCGTACCCCATACGCATCGGCTGCGTCATCGGCCAGCCAACTGTCTGTGGCGCAAGCACTCGATGTAGCCGTCGGCTCGGCAACGGCGGCGAACGCGGCACTGTTCATGGCGCTCGACCTTGGCGATGCCGCGGCAGCTCGCGCAACATTCGACCAACTGGCGCCGGACGCGTTGGGTTCGCTTACGGTCCCTGCGGTTTCGGGCTTGCAAACGTTGATCGAATCGTCCGCGTCAGCCATGAAAACCGCAAAGCCGCAGAAAGAGTGGCGAGCGTGGGGTACCGTCGCCCACCGGGGCAGCAGCCGCACGAAAGGCATCGGCAATAAGTATTCGTCAGGGATCGACTCGATTGCCGCCGGCGCCGACTACACTTTCTCGGACGGCGCCTCGTTCGGCGTGATGATTGCAAACTTGTCGGCCGCGACAAAGCGCGGTCGCGCCGCCGCTGCTGGGCGTCAAGATAACGATGGCTATGCCTTGGGAATCACGGCATTTGGAACTCTCGGCCCCCTCACGGTGTCGGGCGCCATTGGTACGGGCGATGGCGAGGTGGAAACCAACAGGACGCACACGATTGGCGGCACGCCGGCAACGGTGACCGCCGAAACCGACACCGGATCGACTTTCGGCTTCATCCATGCCGACCAAAGTTTCGCCATTAGCGCAACAACGTTAACACCAATGGTCGGTTTCGAATTTACGCGCGCCAGCACCGATACCCTGGTTGAATCCGGACCATTTGCGACGACCGTCGATTCGCATGCGCATAAATCCGCTCGGAGCGTCGCTCGACTCACGATCGATACAGCCCTCGGGCCTATTCGTC
>VGEM01000456.1 GCA_016869315.1 Alphaproteobacteria bacterium
GGGATCTGTATCGGTGCGGCCGAACACCAATTCGCCATGAGCATCGAACCCGCGCAGCGAAAACGTGTCGAGGGATTCGGTGTCGACCGACCATGACGGCCGGTAGGTCAGGGTCACTTCGGCGAAACGCGACGACAGGTGCGATGCTGCCGGTGCGGCTTCGGTCAGAATCTTCGCGGGTCGCTTGGCGTCGCGGGCCGCCAGTGCAAGGCGTGCCCGTCGTACCGAAAGCTTGGCGGCTTCGAGATCGAAGGATCCATCCGGTCGCATGATCGAGGCCAGATCGATTTTCGCCGCCTGCGGCATCGGGGGCTCGCGCTCGGCGAAGCGCTCGCCGATCAATTTCTCGCCGAGGGACGTGGCAATGGCATCGGCCTTGTCTTCGGCTTCCGTTTCGCTGAGGGCCGGCATCAGCAGCAGCCACGAATCTTCATCCTGCGGAATGTAGGTGTTGCCCTTGCCGATCATGCGCCCGATGGTCGTTTCAGCGACGATCAAAACGCGCGCGCGATGCTTCTCCCATTCCTCGCCGAGGGCGTGGCGAAGATGGGCGAGCGTGATGACCTGAACGCGCCCGCTGGCCTTGGTCATGGTGTCGGTGGCGATCTGGGAGAGCGTCAGCGACAGGCTGTCGTCCCAAACCGCGGGCGGCAACGGCGGCGGGTCGTCGGGCGAAGGGCCAATGTCGAGGTTCTCGCCGGTCTGGCCGAAAAATCGCGCGAGCAAGTCTCGCAGGGCGGCCATGGGTCGGGTGCGCGATGGCCGCTGCTACTTGGCGCGGCCGAAGGGGAACCGCTGCAAAACAGACATCGGATGATCGCGATCGGCCTGATGGAACAGCGCCAGTTCGCGAATCGTCAACGGTTTATTGGTGAGCGGCTTGGCGAGTTCGGTGACGGCGAGCATCAGCGCGCGGCGCTCGGCGATATCGTCGATGCGCTCGGTCAGCGAGATGTGGAAGCGAAATTCTTCCATCACGTATGGATAGCCCCAGTTCACCAGCATCGAGTCCTGGTGCACGGTCAATTTGTTGGAGCGGTAGGCGGTGATTTGTTCGTCTGACAGCGGGCTGCGATAGGCCTCGAACGTCCTCACGCACAAAGCCGAGAGCTTTTCCAATTCGGCCGACGACGTTGCTGGCGTCAGCGCGATGAACTTTCCGATCACCGCGATTTCGAGCGGCGGAATAACGATCGGCGCTATGCTGCGCGCGATCAGCTTGGCGGCAGCCACCAAGCTCTCTACCGACGACGCCGGATTGAGCACGAACGGCGGCTTGAGGGTGCCGTGAAATCCGTAGCGCCGCGGGCCAACGGTGAGTTCGGCAAAGCGCGCCGGGGAGAGGCCGGGCACCTCGACCGGTACAGCCGGCTTGCCGTCAGCGTCGACACCCGTCCAACGCGCGCCAAAGGCCGCCAGTTCAGTTCCAGATTCTGGCGCATAATAAACGGCGTATCGTGCTGGCATCTCGCTCATCCGCGACCGCCCTCACGCTGGCAAGAGGTGGCTTCCCTGCACGCGTCACTCGCACAAAAATCTTTATGCCGCAAGGGTTTCCAAGGTGACCGCGCGGTCCAGCAGATGCCGCAGGTGATCGATTGTCGCCAGGGTTGCGCCGGGTCCGCTCACGGCCTGTCGCCACTGACGCGCGCCCGGCCGATCCCGAAACAAGTTAACCGCGTGCTTGAGGATGGCGTTTGGGCGCGCGCCCTTGGCGATTTCTCGCGCGGCGTAATCGAGGTAGCGGGTAGCAATGGCGGTCTCTGAGGGCTCGAAAGGTTCGCCGAACAACAGGTGGTCGACATGGCCGACGGTCTCAAAGGGCCTTTCGTAGGCAGCTCGACCAAGCATCACACCGTCGACGTGGGCGAGATGGCAGCGCGCGCCGTCAAGAGTCGTTATGCCGCCGTTGATGACGATCGTCAGGTCCGGATACGCATTCTTGAGGCGATAGACACGATCGTAGCGGAGCGGAGGGATCTCCCGGTTTTCCTTAGGGCTAAGCCCCTTCAGGACGGCATTTCGAGCATGAACCACAAAGACATGACATCCGGCGGCGCGGGCCGCCGCCACTACTGCTTCGAGACGATCGTCGGTCCGGTCGTCATCAAGGCCAATGCGCGTTTTGACGGTGATTGGGATTCGCACCTCGGCCGCCATCGCCGCGACACAGTCGGCGACCAGGGCCGGCTCGGCCATCAAGCAAGCACCAAAACGACCGGATGAGACACGGTCGCTTGGGCAACCGACGTTCAGATTGATCTCATCGAAGCCCGCAGCGGCGATTTTTTTTGCTGCCGAGGCCAGCATCGTCGGGTCGGCGCCGCCAACTTGAAACGCGACCGGATGCTCCGACGGGTCAAACGCCAGCCAACGATCGGTATCCCGGGCGTAGTGTAGCGCCTGGACCACGACCATTTCGGTGTAGAGACGGGCATGTCGCGACATCAAGCGATGGAGATAGCGGCAATGCCGGTCGGTGCGCTCCATCATGGGCGCGACACTGAAGCGGACCTGTTCGGTGGGGATGGTCATATCCATCGCCTATCTCACCCGCTGCCATTCCGTCGAGCGATTCCAGCCGCAAAAGCGCCAAAACCTGGCTCGCGAATTGGATCCAAGGTTCGCATTGACATATTGTTCATGATTTGTTCTCATCAGGGACGATAAGAACAAATGAGGAACATCGGAGCTGATCAC
>VGEM01000457.1 GCA_016869315.1 Alphaproteobacteria bacterium
GGAACTGCTCGTCCATGGTTGCGCTGATGAAAATCAGCCCGCCCGCGGTGATGATCGGCCCGCCGACATTGGGCGAACCCCAGCCCCAGGATTGCGGAATTGTGATGCCAAACTTCTTGATGGTCCCGAGCGGGATAGTCCACTTGGTCTTTCCGGTACCCATGTCGATCGCGGTCAGGGTGCCCCACGGCGTCGGTGTGCAAGGGATACCGAGCGGAGACATGAACACTTCGCCGACGGCACGATATGGAGTGCCACGGAGCGGTCGCGTCAGGTAATCGACATTGGGAAACTTCTCGTCGTCGGCGTCGCCACCCTCTTTCTTTACGAACTTCAGACGTGACGCGAGATTTTCAGCCTTGATGATCAAGGTGTTGGATTTCTGATCGAAAGCCGCCCCACCCCAATTCCCACCACCCAATGCCGAGGGGAACAACAGCGACCCCTCCATGCTGGGCGGTGTATACATGCCGTCATACCTCATGGTGTCGAATTCGCTTTGACACCATGCCTTGTCCAGCGGCGTCAGTCCGAACAACTTGTCGCGGTCGATCTTCTGCCCGGCAAACGCGTCGATCCCCTGAGGTATCGGCTGGGTTGGCGAAGAGATTTCTCCCGGCACCGTTGATTGCGGCACCGGCGTTTCGACGATGGGATAGATCGGCGTACCCGTGTCGCGATCGAATACAAACAACCAGCCCATCTTCGACTGCTGGATGGCTACATCGATGCGGCGGCCGTCCTTGGCGATGTTGACGAGCAGCGGGTGCCCGACAAGGTCGTAGTCGAACAGGTCGTGGTGCACGGTTTGGAAGTGCCACACCGGCTGCCCGGTCTCGGCGGAAATCGCGACGGTCGCGGTCGCCATCGGGATATCGAACCTGCGATGACCGCCATAGTAGTCGGTCGACGGACTGGTCGTGGGCAAGAACACGAGGCCGCGCTCGAGATCCGCACTGGTAGTCGACCAGACATTGGCGGCGCCGGTGAGCATCCGCTTGTCCTCGGGGATCGGATCGAACTCCCATTTGAGGTCGCCGGTACGAACGTCGAAGCCGCGTACCATGCCATCGGCGGCATTGGCGATGCCGTCGTTACTGGCCTGGGTCGCGACCACGGTGTCGCCGACGATCAACGTCGGCGACGACATGCCGCGAAACATGCCTTCGCCGTAGCTTTCGTAGTCCCAGTGCGTGACAAAGCCGGGATGGCCCTTGGCCGCGCCAAAATCGGCGCACGACTTTCCGGTATCCGCGTCGATGGCGTAGACGTTGCCGTTGCCATCGCCCTTGAACACTCTCCGCTCGCATGGCGTGTTCGGCCTGGGGTCGGTGGCCTCCCAATACGACACGCCGCGGCAAATGGACGGCCGCATCGGATTGGCGATCAGCGGTTTTCCGCCTTCGACCGTGGCATGAGGATCGAAGACCCATTTCTCCTGGCCGGTCGCCGGATCGAGAGCAAACACACGGTTGAATGGCGTGCAGTAATAAAGCGTGCCGTTGGCGTGAATTGGCACACCCTCCATCGTGGTGCCGCCCGTGGGGCTGCCCTTGGTGGCGACGTCCTTGGAATGGTGGACCCAAGCGACCTTGAGGCCGGCGACGTTTTCGGTCGTGATTTGGTCCAAGGGCGAGTACTGACTGCCGCCCGGATCATTGCCAAATCGCGGCCAATCGGCACGGCGCTCTCCTGCCTGCTGCGCCCCTGCCTGCTGCGCCCCTGCCTGCATCGTCACAGCCATGACCAAGGCCAACGGAAAAACAAAACTCATGATCAACCCCTCTCCTGCCACCTCGGCAGAGGCTAGCACGCGCAGGCGATACGCGGGAGAACCTATCGGGTCGAAGTTCTGCGCTGAAACCACGCGGCGCCGGCAAGGCCTATCGCAGAGACCGCCACGAGAATGGCCGCAAGGGCGTTGACCTTCGGACTAACGCCCAAGCGAACACTGGAAAAGATCGCCATCGGCAATGTCGTGGATTGCGGCCCCGAGGTGAAGCTTGCGATGACCAGATCATCCAACGACAGAACGAAGGCCAGGAGCCAGCCCGCGCCAATGGCCGGCGCCAGGAGCGGCAGCGTAATCTTGAACAGGACGGTTGCCGGCGATGCGCCAAGGTCGGCCGCCGCTTCCTCGACATCCCGCGCCATCCCGGCAAGCCGGGCCTGCACGATCAGCGCCACAAAAGAGACGGCAAATGTGGCGTGAGCGACAATCACCGTACCCATGCCTCGACCCGAGGGCCAGCCAATCGCTTGTTCAAGGGCAACAAATAGCAGGAGCAACGAGAGCGCCGTGATCACTTCGGGCATCACCACCGGCGTGACGATCAGGACCGAGAACAACGCGCGGCCACGGAACCAACCGAGCCGACCAAGCGCGATACCGGCACAGACGCCGAGCATGGACGCGAGCGTGGCGGCGACCACCGCGATTGTCACGCTCGTCGCGGCGGCGCCCAGGAACCGGCGGTCGGCGAACAGCTCGCCGTACCATTTGAAGGAAAACCCGGTCCACACCGTGACCAGGCGCGACTCGTTGAACGAGTACCCGATGACCACGAGAGTTGGCAGGTAAAGAAACGCCAGCCCGACAACGAGACCGGTGACGGCAACAGCGCCTGGTCCGCGATTCACGGCGCGCCTCCATCTCGGCGGCCGAGCAAGGCTTGGGCCATCGCGATGGGAACGACCAG
>VGEM01000458.1 GCA_016869315.1 Alphaproteobacteria bacterium
CGCGCCGTCGAAGCGCCGGCGTTCGGCGAACACATTCTCTATCTCGAAGAAATCCGCGACGCCGATCCCAGCAAGATCGCGCGAATTCGGATGATGAAATTCACCGTCGAGGGCGACGCCATCAGGCTTCACATGATCAATCCGCTCGCGCCCGAGAAACTGCAAGGCGCGCACGCCGATCTGGCGCGGGTGAGGGCGCTGATGCCCGCCGATATTCGCGCCGATCGCGGCTTGTGCGATGTCTTTATCCGGAAGGCGGGTGATCGGTTCGAAGGCCAGATGAAAGCCAAATCGTGCGATCGTAAGGACGATGCCGGCAATGCGGTCTTTGTCGACTACGACTTGATCGCGGCGCAGGGCACGATGAAGGTGCGTAATCGCTGGCTTGCGGCGGCTGACGGCGCCATCGCGTGGGAGCAGACGCCGGGCGCCTGGCTGGAACAGGTTCGGGTGGCCAACTGACCTTTTCAGGCGGCGACGGGCTTCGATCCGCGGACGTTCAATCCCAGCGAGCGCGGGTTTCCGTGCGGGTGCCGCGCGGCCGCCTCCGAAAATCTGTCCGGAAGGAAGATGCTCAAGTCTTGAGCGCGGCTTCCCGGGCGTAAGGCCTCAACCCTGCCCACATGATGAGAATGGCGGGAATGCTGATCCCGACTCCGACCGCGAACAAGGCGGGCGAAATCCCGCTTGGCCCGGTGAAGACGCGGTCGGTGAGGATGCCGACCAAGGGCGGTCCGACCGACAGCCCGATCAGATTGATGATCAGGAAGTAGATGGCGCTGGCCTGGGCGCGGAGCCGCGCTGGGGCGAGCGCCACCACCGACGTTGCCCCGGCCGCCGTGGAAAAAGCTCCTGCGCCGAGCGTAATGGCGTTGATCACAAACGCGAGCTCGGGTGTCGGCATCAGAGGGAACAGGCCGGCGAAAATGCCGCCGATGACAATGCCGATAAAGCAGACCTTGAACGGCGCGCCGCGATCGCCGTGGCCGAGCCAGCGGCCGGTCAGCCATCCGGCCGACAACGTGCCCAATGGTCCGGTGATCAGATAGCTGATCCCAATCCAGAGGCCGATATCCTGAATCTTCCAGTCCCAAATGCGCTGGAACCAGACGATGTTCCAACCGGCGATATAGGCGATCGTCGTGGTCGCGCACATGCCGAGGCAGACTGGAAGGTAGGCCGTCCAGCGCTGGCCGAAATACTGTCGCGACTCGGCGAAGGTCAGCGCCTCGCCGGCCTGGCCGGTATCCTCGCGGCGGGTGGGCTCCCGGATCAGCAGCATCAACAGCGCGACCAGGACGCCCGGAATGCCAAGCGCCAGGAACGCCGCCTGCCATCCCTCGACCGCGCCAAACACCGGTAGCGTGACGCCGCCCGCGTCTTGCAGCATGCCAACCAAAGCGCCGCCGCCAAGATAGGCAATGCCGCTGCCAAGGTAGATGCCGGTGGAGTAAACCGCGATCGCCCGCGGTCGCGACTTGGGCGCAAAATAATCCGCCATCAGCGACAATGCGCTCGGCGTCAGTGCCGCTTCGCCGACGCCGACCATCAGGCGTGACCACAGCAGCTGGGTGAAATTCATCGACAGGCCGCAGGCGGCTGTCGCCAGCGACCACAGCGCGATGCCGGTCGCGATAATGTTGCGCCGGTTGATGCGGTCGGCCATCCAGCCAATCGGCCAGCCGAGTGTGACGTAGAAGAAGGCGAAGGCCGGACCCATCAGCAAGCCAAGCTCGGTGTCGGTCAGGTGCAGCGATGCCTTGATCGGCGTGATGAGCATGCCGAGGATCTGGCGATCGATGAACGACAGCACGTAGGCCAGCGTCAGCATGCCGACTACGCTCCAGGCGTAGAGGGTGGGTTTTTGTTCGTTGTTCATGAGTTTGGTCCGTGCGTTTTCTTCATGACATTGGTCTTGTGGCGCAACCTCTCACCACCTCGTCCCGCCCCACCCCACCTTCGATGGGCCCCAGCACCCAACCGCCGACCTGCCTGCGCGAAGCGGCTTCGGCTTAGCGCAGGCAGGAGCTGCATGGCAGCAAAGGCGGACCGGCATCCTCTTCCCGGAGGTGAGGCGAGGGTTGGGCGAGAGGTCGATACAGTGGATTTGGGACAACTTGATTTCAAAAGAAATTCTTCCGCCGTTCCAGTTCGGTCAACTCGTAAAACGTCTGCATATAGCCGGTCACGGTTGCTTTCAGCGTGATGTAGTCGCCGTCGTCGCTGACCCACATGTAGTAAGGCGGATGGATATCGCGGCCGCCATAGGAATCGTCGAGGCTGTCGCTGATTCCGTACCTGAACTTGAGGGCCGGGAAGGTGCCGGCCTTGACCGTGACGGTCTCCCGGCCGAGCAGCGTGAACAAATAGCCGTGCGGCAGCGCGATCAGGCTTGGGCCCGTCGCGCCGCGATGGCTGAGCGTACTGGTGTAGCCGTTCCTGATCCGCTGCAGGCCCTCGCCGGCCTTGAGATCGTAGGCACACAGGTGGATGGCGTCGGACTGGATCGCGTGGCTGACAAAAAATCCGATCGGTTGGTTGTGCTCGAACCTGCGGCTGATACGGCCCTCGGACGACGTCCAGCCTTCGCACTCGGCGGTGGTGTCGGTGAAGCGATACCAGCACGCGCCTTGAAACACTTCATCGGTGGTGATCTGGACGAATCCTTCGCGCG
>VGEM01000459.1 GCA_016869315.1 Alphaproteobacteria bacterium
CGACCATCGCCGCCATCGACGCCATGCCGATCTTGCGCGGCCCATAGCGATCGGCGAGGTAACCGATAATCGGTGCGGTCAGGACATAGCCGATCGTCAGAAACGTTTTCGCGGCCGACGTTTCGGTGCGCGACCAATCAAACGTCTCGGACAGCGGGTTCAGGAACACGCCGAGACTGTAGGTATTGACTCCGGTAATCCCGGCGCCGACGCCGATGGCGGCTGCCAAAACAACGGTCCAGCCGTACTTGAATTCGCTCACGGCCTGACCCGGCGCGGCCTGCCCCAAAGTTTGCTGCATGAATTTCTGCCCCCTCTATCCGCCGACCTTAACAGGTTCGCCCAAGGCGGTCGCGCAAGTTCGCCGCGAGAATGCTGCGGACATGAGCCGCTGAGTGGGTTGTCATGCCATGAATTGGGGATAAGATTTCCCCCTGCCGTCGGTCGGGAGTTGAGGGTCGGCGAGGGGGTTCAAATGTCGAAGTCGAAGCTTATCCAATTGTTCGGTGTAGCCGCGGCGGTCGACCTCGTCGGTGCCGCCGCGCTCGCGCAAAACGTCGCGCTCGAGGAAATCGTCGTCACCGCCCGCCGGCGCGAAGAAAACCTGATGGAGTTGCCGATCGCCATCTCGTCGGTCAGCGTGGACAAAATCCAGGCCTCGAACATCAAGGACCTGCCGACACTCGCGACGTTCACGCCTGGTCTCAGTATCGATACGAGCCTCACCAATACGCTCGCGCGCAACCTCAATTTCCGCGGTCTCTCGACGTCGAACTCGGCGGTGCTGGCCAACAGCACGGTGTTCGTCGACGGCATTGCATTGTCTGGGAACGGCACCCCGTATCTTGGCGCGCTTGATCGCGTCGAAGTACTCGCCGGTCCTCAGAGCGTATATTTCGGTCGCGCCACGTTCCAAGGCGCACTCAACTTTGTCACCAAGCGCCCGAGTGATGAAGTTGGCGGCCAATTGCTGGCCGAGTACGGCAGTTTCAACACCTATGATGTTGCATTCACACTGGAAGGGCCGCTGCTTGGAGACAAGATGGCGGCGCGCGTCTCCGCCCGCAACTACCACGGCGGTGGCCACTGGAAGAATTTCTCGAACTCGGACCAAAATATGGGCTGGCGTCAGTCACGGTCGCTCGCGACCAACATCTATTACAACCCGAGCGACGACGTGACGGTGAAAATATTCTTTGACAACGAGCTCGACGATTCGGGCCCTCCGGCGTCGATCGCGCTCAAGGGCAACAGCCTTCCTGCCTTCGGCGGCAACGGTACTCAAATTCCAGGCGTGACGGGCGGTTCACAAGAAATCTTTTGCGATACCCGCGGCACATTCGGTGTTTATTATTGCGGCAAACTGCCCTCTGCAAACGGCATCAGCCCGAACATCATCTCTGGCAACTTCGACATCACGCCGTATCTCGCCGGGATTTTCTTCGAAAACCGAATTCAGTTGCCGACGCACTTCGATCCGCGTTTTCTCCAGCACACAGGTGGCAAGGCTCTTGCCAACATGGCCCACTTCACCGTCGATTGGGACATGCCGGCCGACTGGGCCTTCAGTGCAACGATTGCTTACCACCACACCAAGCAACAAAGTTTCAATTCGCCAAACTATCGGGACACGCGCGATGTGCGGAATCCGCAAGTCAATTTGCCGATCCCTGCGGGTCAGCCGTGCTGTCGCCTGCCTTACATCAGTTTCCATTTGATGCAGCAGGATGTGCGTGAAGACTGGGATTACGAGTTCCGCATCGAGTCGCCCCAGGATGAGCGGCTGCGCGGAACGATTGGCGCGAGCTATCTGTTCCAGACCTCGCCCGGGCCGAGCAATCTGGGGCAGACCAAAACCGTCCCGGCGTATTTGGGTTCTTTGACGGCTCAAGACGTAAAGACCCCTGCGGTTTACGGCGGGCTCTATTACGACCTCACGGAAGAACTGACGCTCACGGGCGAGGCGCGCTACCAGCGCGACAAGGTGATCGCGACGACGACCTTTCCGACACCTCGACCGCCGACAATCGATACTTACAACAGCTTTTCGCCACGTGTTTCGATTGACTACAATTACGCGCCGGATTCTATCGCGTTCGCGCTGTTTTCGCGGGGTTATCGCCGTGGCGGATTCAACGCCATTCTGGTCGGTCAGCCGGCATCTGTCCTGCAGCAGTTGGCGCCGATCGGTGCAGGCGAGCGGTTTGGACAGGAAAGACTCGATAACGCCGAGCTTGGCCTGAAGTCCACGTGGCTCGACGGCGCAGCGCGTACGCGCCTGGTCGGCTATTACCAGTGGTATCGCAATGGTCAGGTGTCGAGTACCATTTCCTTCGTTCAGCCCAATGGCATTGTTGTGAACACGGCCGTCATTACAAACGGCGGCAAAGTCGACTTGTACGGGTTTGAGTTCGAGGGCGACTGGATCGTGAACGACAATTTGTCGGTTAACGCGACCTTTAATTGGCAGCCCTCTGACATTAGTTCCTACAATTATGTCCCTGTCGGCGTCCAAATTCGTCGTTCTGGCGATATCAGCGGCAACAGTTTCTGGGGTGCGCCGGTCATCAAGTGGACGATCTCGCCCAAGTATACCGCGCCGCTGTCGGGCGACTGGGAATGGTTCGCGGCGATGGATTACAAGTAT
>VGEM01000460.1 GCA_016869315.1 Alphaproteobacteria bacterium
GTGAGGCTTGGAACAAACTCACCGCCCAGCCCTGGCGCATCATGTCTATCGCGCTCCGCGATTGGGCCACCATCGGTCAGCATCAATGAGGGTTGGTATTAAAGACCATTCGAGTCGAGCTTGCCCGCACCAAGGAGCATCCGTCCGGCGATCCCGGTCACGCTTACGAGTTCCGCGCGCCGCTTGACGGCACCGGGCATCTTGACACCAAAGCGTGGCCCGAAGTGAAGCAACTCTGCATCGTCAAGCGCCTCGAGAAGGGTGTTACGCAGGAATCCGGGATCCTGACGCAGACCCGCGGTGGCCGTTGGGTCTTTTCATATGCCCCCGGCGACGAGGACGATGAGTCCATATTTCGGTTGTCGTCACACGTCTTCAAACCGGGAGAGTACGTATCGGTGACCGAACACGATGGCGCCCAAAACACCTTTCGCGTCAGCTCGGTCAAAGACTGGCATCCGCCAGCCTGAAACAAATCAATAGAAGCTGTACGGGTCGACATCCACCTGGACGCGGACGCCGCCTGGCACCTTAACTCGCGCCAACCAGTCGGCGAGCAGTGGCTGCACGCGAATGTCGCGGCCCGCCTTCAATAGCAACCGATGGCGATGCCGTCCGCGGAGAAGCGCCATGACGGCAGGCGCCGGACCAAGCACCTCGACCCCGTCGTCTCGCGGCGCCGTCTGAGCCAAGCGGCGGCCGACGTCGCTGACTTGATGTTCGTCGGGCCCTGAAACGATCAATGCAGCCAGCCGGCCAAAGGGCGGCATCGCCAGCAGGCGGCGCGAGTCGGCCTCGCGGGCGAGGAACGATTCGGTGTCCGCCGCTGCCAAAGCCTGCATCACCGGATGCGACGGATCGTGGGTCTGGATCAGGACTGTCCCCGGACGCCCGGCGCGCCCGGCGCGGCCTGCGACCTGGTGCAGCAATTGGTACGTCCGCTCGGCGGCGCGGAGATCCCAGCTTGACAGTCCAAGATCAGCGTCGACGACGCCAACCAGCGTGAGATTGGGAAAGTGGTGGCCCTTGGCCAAGACTTGCGTCCCAACCACGATATCGAGGCGATGCTTCAATATGTCGTCGATCAGTTCGGCAATCGCCGACGGCCGGTCGAGGGTGTCGCTCGCCACCATGCGCACGCGGGCCGACGGCCAGCGCGCCGCCGCTTCTTCGGCAAGGCGCTCAATGCCGGGGCCGCACGCCACAAAGGAGTTCGTGGCGCCGCACGACGAGCACGATTCCGGCCGCCGGGCGGCGTAGCCACAGTGATGACACTGCAGCCGTCCGCTCAATCGGTGCTCCACCAGCCACGCACTGCAGGTTGGGCAATGCAATCGGTGGCCGCAGGCATTGCACAGCGTCAACGGTGCGTAACCGCGCCGGTTTAGAAACAGGAGTGTCTGTTCGCCTTCCGCCAGCGCGCGACTGACAGAGGCGACCAGCGGCGGCGCCAGCCAGGCGCGGCCCCAGGGGCCCTTCTCGGGCTTGTGCCGGCGAAGATCGAGCACCTCGATCTTGGGCAGAGTCGCGGCGCCGAAGCGGCTTGGCAGATGAACACGGCGATAGCGTTGATTTGTTGTGTTGAGCACGGTTTCCAATGATGGCGTCGCGCTCGATAGGATCACCGGCGCGCCGGATTCGCGCGCCCGAACGACTGCCATGTCGCGGGCGTGGTAGATGACGCCGTCTTCCTGCTTAAAGGCCGAATCGTGCTCTTCGTCGACGACGACGAGACCCAAGTCCGGGAACGGCAAAAACAGCGCGGACCGCGCACCAACGACGACGCGGGCTTCGCCCGACGTCACCGCCGCCCTGGTTTCGCGCCTCATGCGGCCGACCATGTCCGAGTGCCACATGGCGGGCGGCGCGCGGAAGCGTCGAACGAAGCGCTCCAGCCATTGCGCCGTCAGGGCAATCTCAGGCAACAGAACCAGCACTTGCTGTCCGCGCTTGAGCGCCGCAGCGATTGCCTCGAAGTAAACTTCGGTCTTACCCGATCCGGTGACGCCCTCGAGGAGCGTCACCGAGAAACCCTGCCCGACCGCATCGGTCAGTGTCGCGGCGGCCGCGGCTTGGGCCGGCTCCAATCTGGGCCCGGCGCGATTGGGATCGGGCCCCATCACCTGCGGCAACTGTGCGCTTACTGCCTTGAGAGCGCCTTTGTCGAGCATGTCGCGCACCACACCGGATGAGACCTTGGCGGCACGCGCAAGTGCGGCAGCTGTTTCAAAGACTGATCTGTCGCTGAACGCCGCCAGCACCTTGCCGCGCGCCAGCGTCGGGGCGAGACCAAGAGCCGCAAGCGATGTTCCGGTCAGCGCGATGGCGCTCGGCGCCGGCTTCGGTTTCCAGCGCCGTGCCGGGTTGATCACCATCCTGAGAACGGCGCCGAGAGGTTGTAGGGTGTAAGCCGAAACCCAATCGACGAAACGGCGGTTCGCCACGGCGATGGCTGGAACCGGCAACGCCTGCACAATCGACTTGAGTCGCTTCGCCTCAAGATCGGCCGACCCCGGCCCCCACACGACGCCGATTTCGAAGCGGCGCCCGAGCGGCACCTCGACCACGGCGCCGGCGCGAAGCGTCATGTCCTCGGGCACGAGATAGTCGTAAGGCCCCTCGACCGGCAACGGTAGCCACACCG
>VGEM01000461.1 GCA_016869315.1 Alphaproteobacteria bacterium
TTCGGCGAAATTCCAGAGAAAGCTGGATTCGCTCGCTAACTTCGTACTGCAGCATAGAGTACATCGAATAGTGGTGCGTATCGCGGGCGTAGAGATTTGGCCCTTCGCGGTATGGCGTGGTGTTACCGAGATTTTGCAATAGCGCCTTGCAACCGCCGACAACAAAAATGCAGGAGACTGAACGACTCTCCTGCAGCGTCGTTTCGTTCCAGAATAAACCGCCGACCATCCAGTCGAGGGGCGCTTCGTCATCGGCCGACTGAACGCGGAGATCCTGATTAAGGACGCGGTTCTTGGTGATGAAATTGACTTCCTGGACCGCATTGACGACGGTCGAATCGCCGTTGCCATAGACATCGAGGAACTGGCGTGCGTCGGCATTGCCGTAGTAAGACAGCGCGATCATCTCGGCCGTGCCGAGATCAAGAGTGGTCCTGAGATGAATCGATTCGAGCTTGCGATCTGTTCCCGGATAGTCTTTGTTTGTGCGCGGATTTAGCGAGAAGGCGATCGGCGCCAGGCCATCGCGATTGGGAATCCGTCCGATGACGAGGCGCGTTGACGTTACCGCCGAGGTGATTCCAGGGAGGCCCACACCTACCGCCGAAGCGGGCAGGGGCAGGGTCGTTGTCTGACCTGGATCGAGCCGACCACGCGCTTCCTGGTCGAAATGATCCGCCGTGTGCTCGGCACGAATGTTGAATTTGAGCGAGTCGCTCGCTCGCCACAGCGCGCTGACGGCGTAGCCTTTGCCATCGGCTCCGCCGAGCTTGTTACCCGACACAGCGTTCCGGTACATACCGCCAACGTCCCAAATTGCGAGCGTTCCGCCGATGGCGAGTTTGTCTTCGACGACAGGGCCCGATACGCTTACGCGCCCTTCGAGTTTGTTGTATTGCCCGACGTCGAGAGACGCACTACCGCGGAATTCATCGCCCGGCTTGCGCATGATGTAATTGATAGCGCCCGCGAAAGCCGACCGGCCATAAAGGGCCGAGTGCGGACCTTTTACGACCTCTATGCGCTCGGCATCGAACAGGCGCGGATTAACAAAAAGAGATCCGCCAGCCGTAGCAATTGACTCGGAGGATATGTCGACGTCGTCCATCAGGATCGCAGCATTTTGGCGGCCGCGGGTTGGTGACAGACCGCGAATGGCGATGCGGGTATCCTGTTTCGAAAAGCCTTCATCGTAGCTGAGGCCAGGCGTGTACTTTGTAATGTCCTCAATATCGGCGATACCGCGACGCTCCAAGACTTCGGCAGTGAACGCGGTGATGACGATCGGCACGTCCTGGAGGTTTTCAGCGCGTTTTCGCGTGGTGACGACGATTTCTTCGATCTGCTGCGCCTGGGATTCGGCCACGAAACCGGTGATGCAGGTGCAGGCGAGGCATAAGGCGGCGAGCCGCGGCGCGCGGAAAATCAGCATGTAAATCCCCCTTCGCAGGCTTTTACTCGGAGAGAAATCTAGTGGAAAGACTGTCGCAGGCCAAGGGTATTACGCACTGGCCGCAGACCCCGAAAAGAAAAAACCCCTCCCTACCGTTTGGCGGGGAGGGGTTGAGAACTTTGTCTAAGCTAAAAGCTATAGTTGGCGCGCACGCCAAACTGGCGGCGATCGGGCAGGTTGGCCGTGAAGTTGCTGGGCAGAATCAAGGTGAATGGCCCGGGCACGATAATTGCCGCCAAGTTCGGGAAGTCGGTGTTGGCGAGACCGGCCTTAATCGTGTCATCGTTGAACAGGTTGTCGACGTAAGCAGTCACCGACCAGCCTTCGCCCTCGACGCCGCTGCGCAGATCGGCCGTCCAGAAACCCTGGAGGAAGCTGCGTTCATCGTCGTCCACATAGCGCTTGCTTTGGGCCTGGACGCTGAACTCAGACACCCAGGTGAGGTCGCCGCCGATGTCGGCCTTGTACACTGCTAATGCTATCTCAATACCTTGGGGCTTCAAGCCAAAGGCAACCGCACAGTGGCGATGATGCCTCATTCCCCACAGTAATGCATGTTCGCAACGCGGACGTCGAACTGCCGGCGAAAGTGGGCGAGAAGGCATCGGTTGTGCCAGGGCCAATCCTCGCCCGTGCCATGAAATCCGATATGGCCACCCGAGGCCGGCAGAATGACGTTGACCATGGGCGAGCGCTGCGCGCTCGTGAGCGGGCCGGTTGGAATCCAGGGGTCGTTGCGCGGGTGGACGATCAGTGTCGGAATTGCGATGTCGTCCAAAAGCACTGCCGCCGAACATCGCCGATAATAGTCGTCGGCCCCGGCAAACCCGTTCACTGGAGCAATGACCAGATCATCGAAATCGTACACGGTGCGGATCGCGTTGAGATCAACGCCGTCCTCCCGCGGGGTCAGGCCCGCCTTCATGTGGCGAAGCAGGTGCCAGTGATAGAGCGCGTTGCGCGGCGCCATGATGCGCTGTTGCGCCGACTTGAGGTCGATCGGCGGCGACACCGCGCCGGCGGCAAGGATCGATGTATCGGATCCGCGTTCGGCAAGAAATTTGAGCAAGATATTGCCGCCCAGCGACGTGCCGACCAGAAACAACCCGGCGGATTTGATGTGCGGCGGCAGCAGATCGATGACCAAGCCGAGATCGTCACTGCGCCCCGCGTGATA
>VGEM01000462.1 GCA_016869315.1 Alphaproteobacteria bacterium
CGACGCGGGCCAAGGCGAAGTCCGGACCTCTCGGCACGCTGTCGCTCGATCCCGCGTTTGTCATGCCGAAATATCTGACCGAACTCGACATTCATCGCAAACCAGGCGGATATCACGGCGAAGAAGTGCCGGAAGATGTCGGCTCCGGCGCTGAATACGACCGCACCATTGCCGTGCACAACATGGGCAGCCAAGGCCCCAACAACGACGACCCCGCGCACTCTATTGCCGCCTGGATCAAACAGACTTTTCCGGATCTGAAACCGAAACGCATCCTCGATATGGGGTGCACCATCGGCAACAATACCCTGCCCTACGCGATGTCCTTCCCCGATGCCGAGGTTCACGGCATCGATTGCGCCGCGCCCTGCTTGCGTTATGCCCATGCCCGCGCGAATTCCTTGGGTGTCGTGGCGCATTTTCATCAAATGAATGCCGAGCGGCCGTCGTTTCCGGATGGCCACTTCGATCTGATCGTTTCGCGGATCCTGATTCACGAGACCGCGCGCAAGGCCATGGACAACATCATCGCCGAGTGTCGCAGGCTTCTGCGCCCCGGTGGCGTGATGCTGCATTGCGATGCGCCGCAGTTCGACGAGTTCGACGCTTATCAGGCCTCATTGCGGGATTGGGACGCGACCGCAAACAACGAGCCGTTCATGTTGACAATTTACACGCTTCCGCTGGAGCAGATGTATGCTGCCGCGGGTTTCGCGCCGGACAAGACATTCCGCGCCTACGCGCCGAGCATCATGTTCGCAAAACTCAACCCCGACCCCAACGCGACCCGAAGCGGCGGGAAATATTTTTTCACGGGAGCGCGAGGATAGTCGCGTTATTGCGCCGCTTCCGCCTGGGCGACGGCCAGCGGCAGATAAACCATGAACACGGCGCCGCCCGCGGAATCATTCGCGGCGGTCACGCCGCCGCCCCACGATTTAACTAGACCCGAAACGACCGACAGCCCAAGGCCGGTGCCCTCGCCCTGCGGCTTGGTGGTGAAGAATGGATCGAACAGCCGATTGAGGTTTTCGGCCGCAATCCCCGGGCCCGAGTCGGAAATTCGCAAGCGGCAATAAATTCCCGGCTTGAGGGAGGCGGCCGCGTCACCGGGTGCCGCGATTGCCACTTGCTCGGCGGAAACGCTGATCTTTCCCTGGCGCTTCATCGCCTCGCTTGCGTTGGTCAGCAGGTTGAGCATCGCTTGTGAGAGTCCGGTGCGATCAACCCGCACGACAACATCGAGCGAAGGAGCGTCGAGCACGATGGAAAGTTCGGGAGCATCGCCGATTCCCGTCAGTTCGACAGTTTCATGGACAACATCCAGCAGCTTGACGTCGTCGCGCTTCGGTGGTCCACGTCGGGCAAAGGCCAGGACGTTGCGAACGATGCTGCCGGCCTGCTCGGCCGATCGAAAGATCCGATTAAAGTAGGACCGAATCTCGGCGTTCGCCTGATTCGCCGCCTGCCCAGCGGCCGAATAGATTAACACGGGCTGCAACAGTTTATTGATCTCGTGCGCCAAACCGCTGGCAAGCCGGCCGAGCGCCTCGCCCTTGCGCTGCGCTTCCAACTGTTCGCGCTGACGGCGCTGCTCGGTCACATCGGTGCCCGCGCCGCGATAGCCGAGAAAGCGGCCGTGATCGTCAAAGCGCGGGTTACCGCTGACGCGGACCCACCGGTGGCCGCCACCGGCGCCGCGCGCCGCGACCACCAGATTTCGGAACTGACGCCGGTACGTCAACGCCTGTTCCAGATCGGCGAGGTCATTGGGATCGTGCGAGCGGAGATAGAAGGTCGAACCGTCGAGCCTGAGCGGCGAATGAAACAAGTCAACGCTGGCTCCCGAGAGCACCGTGAACACGCCGCCAGGATCGGTCTCCCAAATATAGTCGGACGAACACTGCAGGATATCGGCAAGGCGAAGTTCGTTCTCGCGTTGGCCGGCTTCGGCCTTGCGAAGCAGTGTCAGGTCTTGCGCCACGCCGAACACCCGCGCGCCATCGACGTCGACAACCAGTCGCCACTCGTACCGCATGTGGCGCTCTTCGCCATCCGGTCTCCTGATGCGCCCCTCCATGAAGCCCGCGCTTGGTCGGGCGAAATTGGTTGTGGTCGCGTTGTCAAAAATCTGGCGGTCCTCGGGGATGAACAGCTCGACAATGCTCTCCATGGTCGGCCGATATGTTGCGCGATCGACGCCATGGATCACGTACATATTGTCGGACCATTCGTAGTGGCGCTCGCCGTGAATTCGCCGGAAATGTCCGAGCCCGCTGATACGCTGCGATTCCGCGAAACTCTGCTCGCTCCGGACCAGATCCGACTGCAGGGCAATTTGCCGCTTGACCCACATCGCGAGTCCGAAGGCGAGCAACATGATCACAACCGCGCCGAATGCCGCCGCGCTGGCATTGGTGATGCTGGTCCGCCGCCAATCCGCCAACAACTCCGGCAGCGGCAGGCCGACCACGACGACGAACGGGTACACATCGCCGGCGCGGTAGGCGAGCTGACGCTCGACACCGCCCCCCATTACCGCCGACAAATAGCTGCCGGCCGGTGCATGATCGAGTTTGGTCGTGAACAATCTTGAGCTGGCATACGATTTGCCGACTTCCATCTG
>VGEM01000463.1 GCA_016869315.1 Alphaproteobacteria bacterium
AAGCAGGCAACACATTGGGCAATGCATAGGCAATGCCCAACAGGCAAACGGCGACAACGATTCCGACTCGTCCGGGAGTATAATTCAACATGGCTGTGTGGCCGCGGCTTGGCGGCTACTCCGTCTTATTTGTCCTAGGCGTCCTTGGACTCTTTGTCCGAGGATTCCTTCTTATCTTCGTTCTTTTCGCCAGATACCGTCTCGGTCTTAGCGATCACGCTGGCAACCATGTCGCGCAATACGCGGACACGGACGTTTTCGGCAATTTCCACCTGAAGCTCGCGGTCGTCGACGACTTTCGTGACCTGGCCGATGATCCCACCATTGGTGATGACCTTGTCGCCCCGCCGGATGCCATCCTGCATCGCTTTGTGCTCTTTCATCTTTTTCTGCTGGGGGCGGATCAACAGAAAATAGAACACGACGAAGATCAGAATGAGCGGAACAAACGCCGTGAATGCATCGCCGGCCGAACCGCCAGCGGCCTGAGCGTAGGCCGGGGAGATGAACATTGAGATGTCCTCGAAACGGGGGGGGTAGAGACGCGAGCCAGGGGTCAACTCTTGCCCCCAGCCACCGAAGTTGCCGGAATATAGCTGGCAGCTGCCGCAATGCAATATCATTGGCCCGCCAATGACTTGCAGGCTATCCGCCGGTTTGCAGCGGCTTTTCTCGTGGTATTTCAAGCGGTCGCGGTCTGATAGGGTCTCCGCCCATGAAGAAAGAGCCTAAACGCCAGCCGTCCACCATGCCCCCGGGCCATCCCGCCGAGCGCATGGCCGACGCCCTCGACCGGATGGCACCGCCGGTCGTGGTCGACCCCGACCTCTGGCGCACTGACGCTTTTGTCTGGCATCCGGAGAGCCAAGGCCTGTCGCCGGTGGCGCGGGTTAACCGGGTGCCGCTAAAACTCCTGAGAGGCGTCGAGAATCAGGCCCGCATCCTTCTTGCCAACACCCAGCATCATGCCGACGGCCTCCCGGCCAATAACGCCTTGTTGTGGGGCGCCCGCGGCACCGGCAAGAGTTCGCTGATCAAGGCGGTTCACGCCGCCGCCAACGGCAAACGCCCTGCCAAGAAGTGCCTCGCCCTGGTCGAAATCCATCGCGAAGACGTGCCGACATTGCCCCAGCTTCTTGCGGTCCTCAGAACATCCGAACGGCGGTTCGTCTTGTTCTGTGACGACCTTACGTTTGAAGGTCAGGATGCGAGCTACAAGGCCCTCAAGACGGTGCTCGAAGGCGGCATCGAGGGCCGGCCCAACAACGTCATTCTGTACGCGACATCGAACCGCCGCCACTTGATGGCGCGAGACATGATCGAGAACGAACGGGCGGCGGCCATTCACGACACCGAGGCGATCGAGGAAAAAGTCTCGTTATCAGATCGGTTCGGGCTATGGCTTGGATTTCACCACATCGACCAGGCCACGTACCTCGACATTGTCGCGGGATATGCCGCCGCCTTCAAACTCAGGATCGACGGCACCAAGCTCCGGGCCCGCGCGATCGAGTGGGCGGCGACGCGTGGCGATCGTTCCGGTCGTGTCGCCTGGCAGTTTGTCCAGGATCTCGCCGGCGAGCTCGGCAAACGAATCGATCTGTGAGCGACATCCTTACACCCTTCTCGCCAGGTATCCCAACCGTCACGTCGGTCAACGCTTCACTGTCGGCCTACAATCAACGCGGTCTCGCCTCGCGTGGCGATAGCACGACTGGAAATCCCAGGAATCTGATTGTCGATCAGATCACCTTGAGCGCCGAGGCGCAGCGCCTCATTTCAAGCGGCGGCGCGTTTCTGTTCCCGGACCGTGCCGAGGGGCTTGCCCTGTATGTCGCTGGCGGGACCGCGTTCGCGAACGTCGATCTCTCGGGCGCCGTGTTCCTTGCGCAGAAACTCGACGGCGCCATTTTCTCGAATGTGCTCTTGAAAGACGCCAATTTCACCGCCGCATCGCTTCGCGGCGCGCGCTTCGAGGCGTCGCTGGTCGACGGCGCGCGATTCAATCAGGCGGATTTGACCGGCGCCGACCTGAGCGGGGCGCAGGGTCTTGTCTTTTCTCAGATCCAGGGCGCGACGTTCGATGCGACGACCGTTCTGCCAACGGGGATCGGTAATTCCATCCTGGGTTAGGCCATGAAGCCGAGGTCCTTGACTTGGAAGTTGCGCAGGTTCGGGAAGACGATGCCCGCTCGCGTCGCGTCAACTCCAAACCACTTGGCGAGAGTCGCGCCATATTGGTCAAGAGATGTGCTTGGAATCAATGTCCCGCGATTTCCGGAATCGTCGGGCCCGCCGAGTTCCGGCATCGGGAACTTGCCATAGACTTCGCTGCCGTTAACCGCGCCGCCGAGGATCAAGTGGTGATGCCGCTCGATGTCGCGCGCCAGTGCCAGTAAAAGAGCCGCAATGAAAGCCGGCGCGGACAGCATCGTAAGGACCCGCTCTCCGAGGCCGCAGCCGGTCACGTGATCCTCATCACATCGTTACCGAAGAAGGACTATTCTGTCGTGGCCATCGCCGAAATCTACCGGATGCGCTGGCAAATCGAACTCGCGTTCAAACGTCTCAAAAGTCTACTGCGCGTCGACGAGATGCTCGCCAAAGACCCGAACT
>VGEM01000464.1 GCA_016869315.1 Alphaproteobacteria bacterium
ACCCGCGCGGGCGCTTCGATCGGCGGGTAGTGGTTGACGTCGGGCATCAGCACCATGGTCACCGGCGCGTTGACGTAACGCTTGGCCAGCACCTCGGCAGCGGCGGGGCCGGGGAGCAGCGGATCGACCGATCCCCAGAGCACCAGCACGGGCGTTTTGACCGCATTGGCGGCGGCGACGGCCTTGCTCTGATCGGCGACGACACTGATCAGGGCGGTGCCATTCTTTTCCGGGGCGCGGCGATTGAAGTCGTAGAACTGATCGATGATCGCCTCTGAAATGCGCTTGGGGTCCTCGGCATAGAAGTCCCAGTAGGTGCGCCAATAGTGCCGCGGCTTGGGCCGGGTCGGGTCGCCGTAGAGGCCGTAGGTCTCTTCGGCTTCGATCAGGCTTGGGCCGCGTGCCAGTTTCGACATATCGACAATCTCGGCGGGCGCATTGGACACGACCAGACGCTCGACCATCGCCGGATGTTCGGCAGCCATGGTCGTGCCGGTGGTGCCGCCCGACGACACGCCGACGACGGTCGCGGATTTCACCTTGAGATGCTGCAAGAGCCGTGCCGGTATGTCGGATGGTCTCAGCTTGCCGACGACCTCCGGCGGCACCGGGCCCGACAACCCAAGCGGCGGGGTATCGAAACGGATGACACGATAACGGTCCTTGAGCAGCGCCGTCATCGCGTCGTAGGTGCGAAGCGTGCTCGATGACCCGTGCAGCAGCAGGATGGCCGGGCCCTGGCCTTCGTCGCGGTAACACACCTCGACTCCATCAATGGTGAGAAACCTGTCGGCGGGATTAGCCCACGTCTGGCGCAACTCGGCCAAGCTTAGGTGTTTCGGAACGTCATCGGCGGCGAAGGCCGGAATCGCCGCAAAAACAAGGCCGATCAAGGGTCGCAGCATTGCTTTCCTCCCGCCACGTGCGGCCCACGATAGCGATGAAAATTCCGACAGGAAACAGACGCGGAGTGATATTGTCGTGCTTACAATTGCGATGGGCGCCCGTCCGGCTGGGGAGCCTCACCGCTTGGCCCACGCTCGGCGCCCTTTCCCCTTCTGGGAGAGGGCTGAGATGAGGGGGCGCGGCGGGGATCACCCATCAACCGGGCAGCGCAAGTTTCAAGGAGTACACCATGGATCGTCGGGATTTGTTTAGCGGTATTGCCAGCCTGACGGCCGGCGGCCTGGCCGCCATGTACGGCCGCGAGGCCGAGGCGAACTGGGGCATGGTGGCGCCGGGACCTGTGCCGCCGAAGGATTTCGACAAGCGATCCCTGGTCAACAGGCCGCGGGCCTTCGAGGTCATGGAGCGCGAAGGGGTCGAGGGTATTGTCGCGCTCAACCCCGTCAACGTGTTCTATCTCGGTAACTATTTCAGCTACGAGCTGCAAAAACTTCGGGCGATTCCAAGTTTCGCCGTGATGTCGCGCGATTCCAGCAAGCCAATCTACTTGGTCGCCGCCGGCTCGGATTTGCAGTTTATCGCCAACGCCGATCGCGACTACCCGGAGGTGATCCCCTATACGGCGCCGATAGAGTTGCAAAAGTATCTTGAGAAAGGCAACTGGACCGAGGAGCCCCAAGCAGCACCTGCCGGCGCATGGCCGACCACCGGCGGCGCGCTGAAGGCGAAAGAACAGAATTGGGTCGCGTTCGGCAAAAAGGTGAACGAACGGCGTGTGCCGACTCCCGAGTGGGGCCTGGTGCGGGCGCTACAACTTCTCCGCCTCACCAAGGCCAAAGTCGCCGTCGACGACATGCGCATCGCCGATATTTTGAAAACGCTTGGCCAAAACAGCGTCACCTGCCTGCCGGGCGACAACACTTTCCGCAAGATTCGCATGGTGAAGTCCGAGGTGGAACTGGGTCACATGCGCACGGTCGCCCGGATCAATCAGGATTCGGTCATGGCCATGCTCAAGCAAGTGAAGAAGGGCACGACCAAAGCCGAGATCGACAAGTTGTTCATGCATGAGGCCGCCGCCCGCGGCGCCAAGGCGATGTGGATCGCCTCAGGCACGATTGGCGGTCTCACCGAAGGTGCCGTCATCGAAGGCGAGCCGATGATGTTCGACGGGGTGTGCCAGTTCAATTTCTATCACGGCGATTTCGGGCGCACGGTCGTGCTGGGCGAGCCCTCGAAAGAGCTGAAGGCGATGATGGCGGCGGTCAAGGTCGGCTGGGACACCGTGCACGACGTCCTGAAGCCCGGCATGAAATATTCAGAACTGCGCGACATTGTCGTGCCGGCGCAACACAAGGCCTATACCGGAACGAGCGGCATCAAGTTCGCGGCCGGTCCGCACACCGTTGGGCTGCAGCACACCGATCAGGCCTATCGCGATGGGTTGCCTTTTGTCGTATCGGACGATCACGTGTTCCAGGAGGGCATGACTCTCACCGTCGATCTGCCAACCAACCTGCTGGGGTTTGGCTCGATCCACTGCGAGGATTTGATCGTGGTGACGAAAAATGGCTGCGAACCCCTGGCGACGGCCGATGGTCCGCTGGTGGTACTCTGAACGCGAAGGGGAATGTCATGAAACGCCGCGATCTCTTGTCGGTGCCGGTTGCGCTGGCGACGGCCAACGAAGTCAGGGCCCAAGATGCGA
>VGEM01000465.1 GCA_016869315.1 Alphaproteobacteria bacterium
CGAGAAACTGCGTCATGGCTGTGGTTGGCGGCGCGACGCGTTCGGTTTCGAGTAGCGTTGACTGTGTCAGAGCCGACGCAACGCGGCGGGCGTGATCGGCGATCAGATCGCCCGCGGTTCCGAACACCAGGCAGGGCTGCCTGGTTGCGGCGATCAGCTTGTCGGGATCGGCGCGGAGCGCGGCACGGACATAGTCGCCGTAGGTGAGCCGGCCCTTGAGCCACGGCAGCAGACGCGCTTGCAGCATCGCGGGCTCGACATCGGGTTCGATATCCCGCACGGCGTCCGCGGTGGTCCGGTACCACGGATAGAACAGCGCCGCATCGCGCAGCATGTGCCAGGCGGTGAGGAAGTGACCGCCGTCGAAGCGCGCGTCGATGATCGGCGCGACGTTGGCGATCATGTCCTTGCGGGTCGCGGCGTCGGGCCGTTCGGGCCGGTCGAGGATCACCTTGCCGGCGTTGCCTTGGCGCGCGACCTCAAGCGCCAGGATCGCGCCGAGCCCTTCACCGTAGAGATCGTAACCGTCGACGCCGGCGGCCTTGATCGCGGCACGCACGTCCTCGGCGTAAGCCGCAAGATCGGCGTCCTTCTTCGGCAACGGATCGGAATCGCCGTTGCCGGCGATGTCGATCGCCAGCACCGGACGTTTTGCCGCGAGCGCGGTGGCGCGGTCGACCAGCGCCGCCGACGTGCCCATGGCGCCATGCAGCAACACCAGCGGTTTTCCGCTCTCGACACCGCCGCGGCGCACCAGGCGCTGACCGTCACCGACGGTGACGAAGTCGCGATAGAGCCGGCGGCGGTGTCCCGGCTTCGCGGCGGGGCCGACGGACGGATCGCCTTTGACCTTGGCCAGCGCGCCGGCAATGGCATCGACCTGGCCGTCATGGTCGGTGTCGATGAAGTACATGTGCGCCGGCAGACCCTTGAGGCTGCGCTCGACGGCAGTGTGCACGTCGGCATTGGGCGTGACAAAATAGATGGGGGCCGGGCAGTTATAGAGCGCGTCGCGGTAATCGTGGCCGAAGGCGGCGCGATAGCCGAGCCAGTACCGCGTCGCCGCCATCTTGGCGAGCACGACGTCGTGGACGAAATCGGGGCCCTTGATGCCCTGCTTCAAGCGATTGGGACGATGCGGTTCGTACCACGGCCAGAAGATCAGCTGATCGCGCGTGTGCTGCCACGCCCATGCCAGGTGTGCGCCGTCGGCCGAGGGCTGAAAGGTCGGCGCGTAACTGGCGATGCGGTCGTGCGACACTTCAGGAGAATTCAACGACAGGCCATCCAGCACCAGCGCCGCCACCCGGTCGGGCGCGCGGCGGGCGAGCTCGACCGCGATGTTGGCGCCGGTGTGGGAGCCGAAAATCGGCACCTTGCCGAGACCGAGCGCGCCCAGGGTCTCAAGCGCCGCGTCGGCGTAGTCGACCATGGTCGGGGCACTGTTCGGCAACGCGTCGGACTCGCCGTACCCCGGCGTGTCGAGCGCGATCAGGGTGTGGGAATCGGCGAGCGGCAGCATGCCCGGGATGACGAAGGCCGACGACTGCGGGCTGACGTGAAACAGCACGAACGGCGGGCCATTGCCTGCGCGCCGGTAATGCACCTCACGCTCGCCCACCCGAACGAAATGCCGCGTGACTTTCATGGCGCCTCCTGTTTCGTGCCTGACACGAATCATGCCTTTCGTGCCTGACACGAAAGGCGCTGGTGCTTCGTCGTTCGCGCAGCATGGCAGGGTGGGGCGCAAAAGAAAACGGCGGCCCGGTGAGGGGCCGCCGTCGATCGAAGCAATGCGCCGGGCTTTAGAAGCTGGCGCTGACGCGGACGCCCCACTCGAAAGCCTGGTACGGTCCGCTGAAGATTTTCCGGTTGGCGCCGATGCCATTGGTCGTGCCAGATGTGGTCGGAAGGATCTTGCTGTTGAAGATGTTCGTGCCGAACACTTCGATCATCGCCCCGGTCAAGAGATCGATGCCGGCGCGGACATTGGTCTGCTTGCGCGCGCCGTTGAGGTTATAGCGCGAATAGTCGGTGTAGTGCTTGCCGGTGTAGATGTAGTCGGCGCGGACAAACCACATGCGCTCGCCGATCTCGCCCGACAGTACCGGGCTAAACGAGCCCGACCATTCCGGATGGTTGCGCACCGGATTGCCGGCCGATGACACCGCGGTGATCGCCGGCAGGCCGGGCGGCAACAGCGTGGCCGATTCGTTCGAGCCGCGGTTGAAGTAGCGCTTCATCACGCCGTTCGAATAGCCAACCTGGCCGTTCAGGGTCAGGAACTCGTTGACCTTGTACGCGCCTTCCAGGTCGAAGCCGGTGTATTCGGAATCGCCGGGCTGGCTGACGGACGACGTGCCCGCGCCGCCAGGCAGGAAGATGACGATGGGAGTCGGCTGGTTGGCCCAAGTGGTATGGAACACGGCGAGCGTCATGTTCCAGTTATCGGCCTGCTGCTTCCAGCCAACTTCATATTGAACCGCTTTTTGAACCGGCGTGAACGTTCCCAACGCCTGGGCCTGCGCGATCGTCAGCAGTCCCGGGGCGTTCTGGGCGACGGACAGCGCCTGGGTCGCGAGACCGAGCAACTTGCTCTGCGACCAGCTCGCA
>VGEM01000466.1 GCA_016869315.1 Alphaproteobacteria bacterium
TCACGTGCCGTGGCTTGTTGGGCTTGAAACAGTTTCTCGCGTTCGGCCTCGCCACGTTTGATGTCGCGTTCGACCTGGCCGAGACGGCGCGCCTCGGGCGGATTGTCCTGGCTGACTTGCGCGGGCGCCGGCGTGACCGCCAGCGCGGTCCACATAAAAAGCAGGCTGTATCGGGCGGCCAAGCTCAGGCTCGCGCGCGCAGCGGTTCGGCAACCGCCAGCGACCGTCCCGTCATCTCGGCCGGCTGAGGCAGGCCAATTAGGCCAAGCACGGTCGGCGCCAAGTCAGCCAGTTTGCCATCGGTGAGCGACGCGACCGCGGCTGGCGGATTGACCAAGACCACAGGAACCTTGCCGACGGTATGTTGCGTGTGCGGCTCGCCACTGTCGGGATCGCGCATCATCTCAAGATTGCCGTGGTCGGCCGAGATCAACATGGCGCCACCCTGGCGCTTGAGCGCAGTTTCGATCCGACCCAAGCACAGGTCCACCGTCTCGGCAGCTCGGATCGCGGCCGCCAACACGCCGGTATGGCCGACCATATCGCCATTTGCGAAGTTGACGATGATCACGTCGAAAGCCCGCTCATTGACCGCAGCGACAATCCGATCGGTGACCTCAATCGCCGACATCTCGGGTTTGAGGTCGTAGGTCGCGACCTTGGGGCTCGGGATGAGCACGCGCGCTTCGCCCGGAAACTCCGCCTCGATACCGCCGTTGAGGAAGAACGTGACGTGGGCGTATTTTTCCGTCTCGGCAATGCGCATCTGCTTGAGGCCGGCCTTGGAAATGACATCGCCAAGGACGTTGGCAGGACTGGTTGAGGTGAAGATCGCGCCCATCAGCTTGGCGAGGGCCGAGGAATATTCCGTCAGCCCGAGCGCGGCAGCAAAGCGGATTTGCCGCGCGCGGACAAATCCATTGAAACTCGGGTCCAGCAGCGCCGCCAGAATCTGGCGCACCCGATCGGCTCGGAAGTTTCCGACCAGAATGCCGTCGCCGTCCTTCATGCCGTCGTAGCCCGGCATCACAACAGGGATCATGAACTCGTCGGTGACTCTCGCGGTATATGAGGCCTCGATCGCCGTGACCGGATCGGGCGCGCCCGGCGTCGCAGCCACAGTCAACGCGGCATAGGCCTTCTCCACCCGCTCCCAGCGCTTGTCGCGGTCCATGCCGTAATAACGTCCGCCGACGGTTGCGACTTTGGTGCGGGGCAGGCCGATGAGGCCTGCAAGAAACTGTTTCATGAACCCGAGGGCCGACTGTGGTGGCGTGTCGCGGCCATCGAGGAAGGCATGAATACGAACCGGCACGCCCGCGGCATCGACCGCGCGGGCGAGGGCGACGATGTGGTCCTGATGCGAATGCACGCCGCCCGGCGACATCAGGCCCATCAGGTGGCACGCGCCACCGGACGCTTTGAGGGCTGCGATCATCTCAAGCAGTTTGGGATGCCGCGCCAGGCTGCCGTCGGCGACGGCAGCGTCGATGCGCGGCAGTTCCTGCATCATCACCCGTCCGGCGCCGATGTTCATGTGGCCGACTTCGGAGTTGCCCATCTGGCCGGCCGGCAGCCCGACATCGAGACCGCTGGTCTCGACCAGGGCGTGGGGATAGTTGGCGAGAAACCGGTCCCAGTTCGGGGTATTGGCCAGGGCAATGGCGTTATCGGTCCGCTCCTCGCGGTGGCCCCAACCATCGAGGATGCAGAGAACGAAGGGTTTGAGTGAGGCTGTTGCTGCGGGCACGGACATGACTCAAATTATCGCCGCCGGAACGGCCACTCAATGGGCTGTTTTCAATTTGAATGAAACTTCCACTGCCACCTTAAGCCCTTCACCGTGAGCCCTTGAGTAGAACTCGCGAGGTTCATTGTGAGGGTATGACGTTATTCTTTGAGCGCCGTGGCGATTATCTCTTCGAGGAGGGCATGAACCGATGTGCCCATCGCTCGTGCCTTCTCACCCAGTTTTTGTTTGAGGCCTTCGGACACGCCTTCAAGTTATCCAAAGTATCGTGTTCTGGCGCTGCCACCCCTCGTCCCTTTGTGCTTGATGTCGATATTCATGTAGGGGAGGCCGTCGCCGATACTGAAGCCAATCACGTAAAAACAGTTTCCTAGGACACAATTCAGCTGAATGTCGATGGCGTCATGTGGAAGCAAATCCATCGGTGTTGCCGCTTCCCATAGGCGATTATTGTTGATGGCGATGTTCGCGTATTCGGTTCCCCTCAGGTGTGGCGCGATGCTTTCGTCGCCAAACACCACCCGCCCGCCGATTTTGCAAACGCGGGCCATTTCGGCGATGGCTTTTCGCGTATCGCCGAAAAGATTGATGCCCCCAAAATGAAATACCGCGTCAAAATATCGGTCTGAATACGGAAGAGTGTTGGCGTTTGAGATCGAGAACACGACGTTCGCGCCGGTATTCTTGCGTTCCGCGAGCAACACCATCGCCTTGCTGATTAAGGTGGTCCCGGTTGTTTAGACAGGTTGGCAGCGAAGTTAAGGTGTATTCCGGTTGCTGATCACGCTGCCAACTTCCTGATCATATTGAAAGCCTTTTGATGTTGCTGTTGGGCCTGTGGAGATGCGGGCAAGG
>VGEM01000467.1 GCA_016869315.1 Alphaproteobacteria bacterium
CGGTTGGGAAAAACTGATGGAGACGCTCAAGAAGCGTCTTGAAGAGCAGAAGGGTCGTCACCAGGGCGGTTCGAAGTGGATCGGCACCGGCGGCACGTCGCCCTTTGGCGCTTACGGCTTCAATCCCGAAGGCGTTCGCATCGGACAGCTCGACAGCCGTAACCGGCGGGCCGTGAAGGTGTGGGACAAGCGCGAGTTCGCCAATCTCGACGGCGATGTCGAGATCGGCACGCGCAATATCAAAGTTGCGCTCCGGCGCCTACGCCGCTTCGCCCGCGACGGCGCGCCGACCGAGCTCGACCTCGACGGGACGATCGCAGCCACCGCCAAGCAGGCAGGCTGGCTCGATTTGCAAATGGTCCCAGAGCGGCGCAACGCGGTGAAGGTCTTGCTGCTGCTCGACGTCGGCGGCTCGATGGATGACCACGTCAAACTCTGCGCCGAGTTGTTCTCGGCGGCGCGCACCGAGTTCAAACATCTTGAGTCCTACTATTTTCACAACTGCTTGTACGAAACCGTCTGGCGCGACAATCGCCGCCGGCACGATCACCGCATTCCGACCTGGCAGCTCCTCAGGACCTACGCCGCCGACTACAAACTCATCTTTGTCGGCGATGCCAGCATGAGCCCCTATGAGATCAGCCATGCCGGGGCGGCGGTTGAACACTGGAACGAGGAAGCGGGCGCGACCTGGCTGCATCGGGCGCTGACGACCTGGCCCAAGGCAGTGTGGCTCAATCCGCTCGCCCAGGCCTCCTGGCGCTATACCGAATCGGTCGGCATGGTCCGCGAGCTGATGGAAGGGCGGATGTTTCCTTTGACATTGTCGGGGCTTGACGCAGCCATGGCGGAACTCAAGAAATAGGCCTGAAAGTTGGCTCTTTCGTGGTTACAGACCCTTACAAATCAGGCCCTTGCCCGACATCGTTCTGATACCCTAGGCCTCTACCCATCAACCTCGACATCAGCGCCGAGGTTGGCCCATGCCCGACACCTATCGTGAACCCATGAACGACAGCAGTTCCATCAACGCACCGTCAGCCGATGTGACCCAACTTCTGGGGGCCAGCGCGAGCCGGCCCGGCTGGCTCCGCAGGAATGCCAAATGGGTGATCATCGCCGTCGTTGTCGCCGGTGGTGCGCTGATGTTGCGCCCCCGTGGACCGGTCGCGCCCGTCTTCACGTTCGATGAAGTGACCCAGGGCGGACTCACGGTTACGGTCACGGCGACCGGCAATCTTCAGCCGCGCAACCAGGTCGAGGTCGGCCCGGAAATTTCGGGCCAGATCGACGGTGTGCTGGTCGATTTCAATGACCGGGTCACGCGTGATCAAACGCTGGCCTCGATGGACACCGACAATCTGCAAGCCAAGGTGTTGCAGGCGCGTGCGTCGGTTGCGTCCGCCAAGGCCAAGCTGGAAGAAGCGCGTGCGACCGCGACCGAAGCCAGGACCAAAGCGGCCCGGGTGCGCGATCTGTTTGGGCGCGGCAATGCTTCGAAGCAGGAATTCGACGCGGCCGAAGCCGCCGAGAACCGCTCGCGAGCGTCGGTCGCCAGTGCCGAGGCGCAGATCGCGGTGTCGGAGGCCAATCTTGCCGCCGACGAAACCAATCTGTCCAAGGCGGCGATCAAGTCTCCCATCGATGGCATCGTCCTGTCGCGAAAAGTCGAACCGGGCCAGGTGGTGGCGGCGACGTTTCAGACCCCAGTGTTGTTCACCCTCGCCGAAGACCTGACCAAGATGCAGCTCGAGATCGACATCGACGAGGCCGACATCGGTCAGGTCCGCGACGGGCAGGGGGCGATGTTCACGGTCGACGCATTCCCCGACCGGCAGTTCCCCGCGACGATTACCCAAGTGCGGTTCGCGCCGAAGGCCGCCGAAGGTGTCGTCACCTATCAGGCGTTGTTGACCGTCGACAATTCGGACCTCTCGCTGCGACCCGGCATGACCGCGACCACGGTGATCACCACGGCGACGCGCGCCGACGCGATCCTGATCCCGAATGCGGCGCTGCGATTCGTTCCGGCCGGCATGGGCCAGGTTGTCGCCGGCGAACGCGCGGCTGGTCCGCCGGGAAATCCGCCTGGCCTGTTTCGTCTCTTCGCGCCGCCGATTCCGAAGGCCGAACTCTCGACCGCGGCGGCACCCAAGGCTGGCGGCATTCAACGCGTCTGGCTGTTGGACGGCGAGCGGCCGATACCGCTAGACATCAAGATCGGTCTGACGGACGGCCAGCTCACCGAAGTGATCGAAGGCGCGCTGCGCCCCGGCCAGCAGCTGATTGTTGGTCAGCAGGCGCAGCGTCCCTGATGGAACACGGCGTCACCATGAGCGAGCGTCCATCCGGCGAAATCAACCGGATGTCCACGGTTGGTCCGGTCGTGGCGTTCGATAACGTGTCGAAAATCTACGGCAAGGGCGAATCCGAGGTGCGTGCGCTGGATGGCGTGTCGTTCGAAATTGCCACGGGTGATTTCGTCGCCGTGATGGGGCCGTCCGGTTCGGGCAAGTCAACCTGCATGAACATCCTCGGCTGTCTCGATGCACCGACCGCCGGCCGGTATTTCTTCAAGGGCGCCGACGTGTCGACGCTCGAACG
>VGEM01000468.1 GCA_016869315.1 Alphaproteobacteria bacterium
CCGTGCACCGGCGTCTGTTGTTCGCCATGCGGCAGTTGAAGCTCGACCCCGCGACCGGCTTCAAGAAGTGCGCGCGCGTGGTCGGTGACGTGATCGGTAAGTATCACCCGCACGGTGACGCTTCGGTGTATGACGCGCTCGTTCGTCTGGCGCAGGATTTCGCGGTGCGTTTCCCGATGGTCGATGGCCAGGGCAACTTCGGCAATATCGACGGCGATAACCCGGCGGCAATGCGCTACACCGAGGCGCGCCTGACCGCCTTTGCCATGCGCCTGATGGAAGGCCTCGACGAGGATGCCGTCGATTTTCGTCCGACCTACGATGGCGAAGAATCCGAGCCGATCATCATGCCCTCGGCCGTGCCCAATCTTCTCGCCAACGGCTCAACCGGGATCGCGGTCGGCATGGCCACCAACATCCCGCCACACAATATCGGCGAGCTCTGCGACGCCCTGTTACACCTGATCAAGACGCCCAAGGCCCACGTCTCGACTCTGGTCGATTTCGTGCGCGGGCCGGATTTTCCGACCGGCGGGGTCCTGGTCGAGAATCGCGCCACCATCGTCGACGCCTATGTCACCGGGCGCGGTTCGTTTCGCGTTCGCGCCAAGTGGGCGACCGAGAAATTCGATCGTGGGCTCTATCAAATCGTCGTCACGGAAATTCCCTACCAGGTCCAGAAGGCGAAGCTGATCGAGCGGATCGCCGAACTTCTGAATGATAAGAAGTTACCGTTCCTCGCCGACATTCGCGACGAGTCGACGGAAAAAGTCCGCATCGTGCTCGAGCCCAAATCACGCACGGTCGACCCCGAACAGTTGATGGAGCAGTTGTTCCGCCAGACCGAACTCGAGATCCGCTTCGGGCTCAACATGAACGTTCTCGACGCCGATAGCGCGCCGAAGGTGATGGGGCTGCGCGACGTGCTGCAGGCCTATCTCGATCACCGCCAGGTCGTGCTGGTGCGGCGCTCGAAGTTCCGCCTCGAGAAAATCAAACTTCGGCTCGAACTGCTCGAGGGTTATCTGATCTGCTACCTCAACCTCGACAAGGTGATCAAAATCATCCGCACCGAGGACGAGCCCAAGCCCAAATTGATGAAGGCTTTCAAGCTGACGGAGAGTCAGGCCGAGGCCATCCTCAACATGCGGCTGCGAGCGTTGCGGAAGCTCGAAGAGATGGAGATCAAGCGCGAGCACCAGCAGCTCAGCGATGAAAAGAAAGAGCTGAATGCCCTGCTCAAAGACGACGGCAGGCAGTGGAAGGCGATTGCCGAGCAGATCAAACACGTGCGCGACGAGTTCGGCGTGAAGACAGCGCTGGGCAAACGCCGGACCGAATTGGGCGATGCGCCGACCGCGGTCGTGATTCCGATCGACGCCCTGGTCGAGAAGGAGCCGGTGACCGTCGTGCTGTCGGCCAAGGGCTGGATCCGCGCCATGAAAGGGCACCGCGACGACGTCATGTCGGGCGAGTCCGACGTGAAATTCAAAGAGGGCGATGCCTTCCAGGCGGCAGTTAAGGCGCAGTCCACCGACAAGATATTGTTGTTCGGGTCCGATGGCCGCTTTTACGCCATCGGCGCCGACAAACTGCCCCAGGGCCGCGGCTTCGGCGAGCCGATCCGGTTGATGATCGAACTGCCCAACGATGCCGAGATCGTCGCCATGTCTGTTTTCAATCGCGAGCAAAAATTTCTTGTCGTCTCGAACGTCGGCCGCGGATTCATCGTTCCGGCCGAGCAGGTGTTCGCGCAGACCAAGAACGGCAAACAGGCCCTCAACCTGTCGGACGGCGAGAAAGCGCGGGTTTGTACGCCGATCCAGGCGTCGCTACCGGGCGGTCTGCTCGGCGCGACCGGCGATCACATCGCCATCATTGGCGACAATCGCAAATTGCTGATCTTCCCAATGGCCGATGTTCCCGAGATGGCGCGCGGGCGCGGCGTCATTTTGCAGAAATACAAGGATGGCGGCTGCGCCGATGCCAAGGTGTTCACGCTCAAGGACGGCTTGAGTTGGAAGTCGGGCGGCGGCGAGCGGGTCGAGACCGGTCTCAGGGATTGGATCGGTCAGCGTGCCCAGGCCGGCCGGCTGCCGATGAAAGGGTTCAGCCGTGACGAGCGGCCCTTCAGCGGAGTCTGAGTGACGCGCAATATCCTGATCCTCTGCACCGGCAATTCGGCTCGCAGCATTCTCGGCGAAGTCGTCATCAACGTCTTGGGCGAGGGACGGTTCCGGGGATTCAGCGCGGGCAGCCAACCGAAAGGCGAGGTTAATCCGTACGCGATCGAATTCTTGCGCGATCACGGATTGCCGACCGCCAGTTTGCGCAGCAAAAGCTGGACCGAATTTGCAGGTGCCACGGCGCCAAAAATGGATTTCATTTTCACGGTCTGTGACCAGGCCGCCGGCGAAGCATGCCCGGTGTGGCCGGGAACACCGATCACGGCGCATTGGGGAATGCCTGATCCGGCTGCCGTGCAAGGTTCGCGTGCCCAACGCCTGCTTGCTTTTCGCAAGACCTACCTGACGCTTGAAGCGAAGCTCAGGTTTTTCATGGCATTCGACTTCGCGGCGGCTACTGCCGGAGCGGTCAAA
>VGEM01000469.1 GCA_016869315.1 Alphaproteobacteria bacterium
AGCAAACACCCGATTGGGTTTAAATTCGACTGTTTTCGCTAATCCGAATTGGCTCCTAGCGTGATGCGGCCCACCGCCACATGTAAAGCCGCGCGCCTTCGGCAGATACAAGGATGTTCCAAGCTCAGGATGGCGGTCATCAGGCGGAAGGTAAAACAGTGCGCTGACTGCTTTGCGGGGCGAATCGGTATGTGGGCCAAGGGTATAAGACTCAGTGTCGCGCATCAAAAGCAGGTCAGGCTTGAAGACAATGTCTCCGATGACCTTCGAAAACCTGGGATCGTTCGATAGACGTTCAACGATATGGGGCCGAAAACGCCAAATCCAAAACTTCGTGAAACTTGCGACACCGAACGCACGGAACAGGTCACGCCAGAATTCTCGGGCCGGCGACCCGACCGCAGACTCAACGACGGGAGTGTAAATCAGTCGCGCCCTCGAATAGCTCTTTCCAACCCTACCGAGGTCGGCCAGAGGCCGATACTCAGCGTCTTGCATCAAATTGCTTTGTAGCGCCGTGTAGAATGGCTCCGGAAAAACATTGTCGACGACGATGTGTGGGTATGGCTCGGCAATAATTGGCGATTGACCAATCCTTGCGACAACGTGATTTATGACTTCATCAAACATATGAATCCATGAGTCTTGCCCTGCGCCGGACTGAGCCGCATCAACTATATCGATTGGTCACCACAGATGAAATCAGAGTGGCAAGCCATAGAGGCAGCGGCCATTGCGCTCTACAATTCGCATCAAGTCAACCGCAGATACGTCGGTTCGTGCTGACAAAACCTCAAACGCGTTTACATCCGTACCGAAATCCTGATGGCCGAAGTCGGTGCCGATCACCAAGTTACTCGGCCCGGCAAACTTGAGAACATGGGGCAAGTCCTCATCCATTGTGCAGGCAATATAGAAGTTCGTGCCTGAAAGTGCCCCCTCACCCACGTTGATCTGCTTGCGGGCCCCAGTCTGAACGCCACGCGAAATTTCCCGGAGAGCGAACGGCAACCACTCCGAGCCAGCTTCCAGAAATCCGAACCGCAGATTTGGAAAGCGTCGCGTCACGTCGCTGTGGAATAAGGTCACGAAAGCTGCGGCCATGGGGACGACGGAATAAATCACAGCATCGCGGTTCTGATAGATCGGCGTATCGACATTGCCGATGTGGACTCCGATTGCAAGGTTGAGTCGCTCGGCCGCGGCATAAAGCGGATAGAAATGAGGATCGGTCAGCAGGCGCTTTTCTTCCAGCGGCCGCATCAAGACCGAGATCGCGCCATGAGCCGCACCCCATTCAAGTTCCGCGAGCGTGGCGGCCATGTCCCGCAATGGCGGCACGATCGACCAGCGGAGCCGCCCCTTGGAACCATCGCATCGTGACGCGAGCCATCGATTGTAACTTCGCGCCAGCGCGACTTGCACCTCGGCACGCTTGAAATCGGCCGCCAGAAAAAACGTCGAGATCAGCACTTGCACGTCGACGCCAAGGCGATCCATGGCCGCAACCCGGCCCGCGGGGTCCCGCATCATGCGAATGTCGTCGCTTGGCATGCCTGGGCCAGGTGGCTCGCCGCGTGGGATGAATTGACCTTCGATCGACCACAACCGCTTCGCGCCGCGCCACTCCGTCTGTCCGCCGTCGGTATCGACCATCAGCGGCCGGAAGCGGGCGTCATCCGGATCAAGAAAATCCCAGGTCTCGGGCGTTTCCAGAACGTGAGTGTCGGCGTCAATCGCGCCCATGCCGGCGGTCTCCTGTGGTGACTTCTCCTATCGTGCCGCGTATTCGACCAGTTCGTAAGTTGCTTTGAGATGATCCCAGCGCAATCTGACAAAGCACTTGTGAATGCCGTGGACCCAGAATTCGATTGGCGGAAGGAGCGGGTTGCTCGGCAGCAGCTGATAGGCCTCGCAGGAAAATGATCCGGCGGGAACCGTCACTTCGGCATCGGGTAAGCGACGGATGCGCCGGTGCTGGAGATAGATCAGCGGGCCCGATCCGCCGTGCCACAACGGCGATGAGGTCACGCAATTTCGCAATTCCTGAACTTCGGGTCCGCGCGGATCATGCCGGGTTGCATGCCAAGGATCGAGAAAAACGGGATGCGGCGCGAAGACCCCAATGGGGCCGTCCGGACGTACGGCCTGCGAAACACGGCCTTCGGCAGCGGTCATCGCCTCGCATGTGATCTCGGTCGCGCTAAAATGGAACCAGCCGACGCCCAGAAACTGGTCGTCGCGGCGCATGTGGATATAGCCGTCGGTCGCGTTCCAGGACGGGTCGTAACTGATGGTCGCGTCCCGCTGCAGCTTGACGTCGTCCAATTCGCACAAAGCGCGAACCGTCCGGCTGCCATCGCGTTCGGCCGTTAGCGTCACCCATTCGCGACCACATTCCCCGCTATCGTCATATCGGTACTGAATGCGTGCGTCGATCCGCGCAGTGAGTTGATTGCCCATCGCGATCAATCGGCCTTCGCCGTTGTCGCAACAATCCGCTCGGCTAGATTTTGAACCCACAGGCGCATGAGCGGATCAATTTCCTGAAGTTTCTTGTCGAATTGTGCCGCCTTGACCATCATCACTTCGCA
>VGEM01000470.1 GCA_016869315.1 Alphaproteobacteria bacterium
CGGCGCCACCGAGAATTTGGCTCTCCATCATAAGGGGGTTCAGCGCGTAGCCGAGGTCGTCTTGAATCGTGTAGTTGAGAAAATCGACCGAACCCGTGTCGGGATCGACCTCGATTTCGCAGATGTGACAGCCGTTCGGATACGTCGCCCCGCGCGGCGCAAAGTTTTCAGCGGCATAGAGGCCAGCTTTCTGTCCCTCTGGGCGTTTGCGATCGTCGTAGGAGGCCGTGATCACATCCTGCAAAGACACGTTTCTATCGGTGCCCACGACTTTGAAAGCGCCCGCGTCGAATTCGATGTCGACGGCAGCCGTCTCCAGTAGATTGGCGGCGACACCCTTGCCGTGCTCGATCATCTTGAGGATCGACTGCTTGACGGCGCTGCCGCCAACCGGGACCGAGCGTGAACCGCCGGTCCCCTGACCGGTCGGTACTTCGTCGGTGTCGCCTTGCTTCATGATGATCTTGTCGATCGGCATATTGAAGGCATCGGCCGCGATCTGGGCATACGCCGTGTGATGACCCTGGCCGTTATCTTGAGTGCCGATGATGATGGTCAGCGTGCCGTCCTTGTTAAAGGTGAGATGCGGTTGTTCGCCGGCGCCGCCGGCACAGGCCTCGACGTAATAGCTGACGCCCAGCCCCCGCAGCTTGCCTCGCTTCCTTGACTCCGCCCGGCGGGATTCGAACCCGGCGACATCGGCGCGGCGATGGGCTTGCTCCATCAACTCCGCATAGCGCCCGGAATCGTACTTGGCGCCAAGCGCGGTTTTGAAGGGGAACTCATCAGGACGAATGAAATTTTTCCGTCGCAGCTCGGCGGCCGGAATTCCAAGTTCGCGGCTCGCCTTATCGACCAATCGCTCCATGACATAGGCCGACTCCGGCCGCCCGGCGCCGCGATATGCGTCGAGCGGTGTGGTGTTGGTGACCATGACCTTGACGTCGACGGATGCGACGGGCGTGCGATAGGCGCCGACCAGCATGCCGCAACCGGCCATGGTCGGGATCATCGCGCCGAACGCCGACACATAGGCGCCGACATTTCCGTATGAAGATACCTTGAGCGCCAGGAAGGTGCCGTCCTTGTCGACGCCAAGCTCGGCATGGTTGAGTTGATCGCGACCGTGGGCGTCGTTGAGGAAGCTTTCGGTGCGGTCGGCCGTCCATTTCACCGGCTTGCCCCATTTCTTGGCGGCGAACAGGCAAAGGATCGGCTCGTTGAACAGGAAATTTTTCATCCCAAACGCGCCGCCGACGTCCGGGCTGATAACGCGCATCTTTTCGCGCGGGATCTTGAAGACATCCTTGGTCAGCCAGTCGAGCAGCTTGTGAGAACCCTGACTGCCCTGGGTCAGGGTCAGACGGTCGGACTTTGCGTCGTACTCGGCGATGGCGCCGCGCGGCTCCATGGCCGTCGGAGCGATTCGGTTGTTGACGAGGTCGATCTTGATGACGCGGTGGGCCTTGGCGAGGGCAGCGTCGGTCGCCGCGCGATCGCCGAGACTCCAATGTACGAGAAGATTGCCGGGGCAGATGTCGGGATAGATCACCGGCGCGCCAGGCTTGGCCGCATCCCTCATAGTCGCCACAGCCGGGCATTCCTTGTAATCGACCTCAATCAGCTCCGCGGCATCGCGGGCGTGCGCCAAGGTGTCGGCAATAATTGCGGCAACCGGTTCGCCGACATAATGCACGCGACCTCGGGCGAGGGCGGGGCGGAGGGGTGCCGGCGGGATCTTGCCGTCAGGGCCGGGTGGCAGCATGGCGGTCGGGATCACGCCAAGGTGGGCGATGTCCTCGGGTACAATCAGACCAACGATGCCCGGCGCCTTGCGCGCGTCGTCGGCGTTGATGGACACCACATCGGCATGGGCATGGGGTGATCTCAGGACGTAGAGATAAACCTGCCCAGGCACTGAAATGTCGTCGGTATACCGACCAGCGCCGGTCAAAAACCGCTGATCTTCCAGGCGACGAACGGCCTGCCCCAAACCAAAACTGCCCATGACTTTCGGTCCCAATGAGACTGCAGAGGCGACAAAGATAGCGGGTAGCCGCGGCTTGTCCATGCCGGGCGCACGATTCGGCCAGAAGACCGTTTCAACTTCGACCCGACGCGGTTATGACCATGGGAAGCATGATTGAGAAAGGGTTGCCCGGCATGAAAACGTCATTTGCCAAGATCGCCATTCCTGGACAGGGCGCGGTGGTTATCACCATGGTCGAGGGTGCGAAGCTGGCTGGCGCAGCACAGGCGCTCGACCGGAAGACAAAGGGTTCGGTTTCTCGCGCCATCGCAGCCGCATCTTTTACCGGCAAAGCCGACAAGTCCTTGGCTATCGTGGCGCCGGCCGGCACGAAGCTCAAAAAAATCGTGGTCGTGGGACTCGGACCGGCGGCGAAGATCGATGCCGCTCGGGCCGAAAAAGCGGGCGCCCAGGCTTATGATCAGGTGGCGCGGGAGGAGCTCGCGGCCATCATGGTCGACGCCGTATCCGGCGCGCCGCTCGGCACAGCGTCGATCGCCGCGCACATCGCGCACGGCGTGGCGCTCAAGGCCTATCGCTTCGACAAATATCGGACCAAGA
>VGEM01000471.1 GCA_016869315.1 Alphaproteobacteria bacterium
AGTTCAATCCGTTGGCTCATTGGAGCAATGCGGACACCGCCGACTATCTCGAGAAGCACGACCTGCCGCTTCATCCGTTGGTCGCCCACGGCTTTCGCTCGATCGGCTGTGTACCATGCACGTCACCGGTCAAGGAGGGCGAGGCATCGCGGGCCGGTCGCTGGCGTGGCCGCGAAAAAACCGAGTGCGGTATCCATGAGCGGCTCAAGCGCGTGGCGCCGTCATGACCTATATTGCCGGAATGAAATCGTTCCATGGCGCGGACGGTTCGACGACGACCCATGGTTTCGACCGCCATTTCGGCGCGCGCCTTGACGCGTTGCGCGCCCACGGTAACTACCGCGAGTTCGTTCAACTCTCGCGGATTCGTGGCGCCTGGCCCCGCGCTCATTGGCACGGCGCGCACGGCGTGCGCGAGGTCACGGTCTGGTGCTCGAACGATTATCTTGGCATGGGCCAGCACCCGGATGTGGTGGGCGCCATGGCGAACGAGACGACGCGACAAAGCGCCGGATCGGGCGGAACGCGGAACATCTCGGGCACGAATTATCTGCACGCCGACCTCGAAGCTGAGCTGGCGCGTTTGCATCGCAAGCCGGCGGCGCTGCTGTTTACGTCGGGATATGTCGCCAACCTCGGCGCGCTAACGACCCTGGCGACCGCTCTGCCCAACACCGTTGTCCTCTCGGACGAACGCAATCATGCGTCTATGATCGCGGGGTTGCAGGCGGCGCGGGTCGAAAAGCAGATCTTTCGACATAACGATCCAAACCATCTTGAGGCGCTGCTGCGCCGACTGCCTGCGGATCGGCCCAAGATCATTGCATTCGAATCCGTCTACTCGATGGATGGCACCATTGGCGCCGTGGCGGATATTGCGGCACTTGCTCGCTCTTATGGCGCGCTGACGTATTTGGATGAAGTCCATGCCGTCGGCCTCTATGGACGGCAGGGCGCGGGCATCGCCGATGCCGAAGGTTGCGGCGATACCATCGATATCGTGCAGGGCACGCTTGCGAAGGCCTTTGGTGTGATAGGCGGTTACGTCGCGGCATCGGCGGCAACGGTCGATTACATTCGCAGCTTCTCGCGCGAGTTCATTTTCACATCTTCTTTGCCTCCGCCGGTGGTTGCCGCCGCTCTCGCTGCGATCCGCGCGGTCAAAGCGACAGACGATCGCCGGGCGCAGCTCCGCGAACGTGTCGCGCGAGTCAAAGCCGGCCTTGATCGCGTCGGGATCAAGTACGTGAACTCGGACAGCCACATCATTCCAGTGCTTGTTCCCGGCGCCAGTCGAGTCAAGGCCGTCGCACGCACGCTGCTCGAGGACCACTGCATCTACGTCCAGCCGATCAATGCTCCGACAGTGCCGGTAGGCGCCGAGCGGCTGCGCCTGACGCCGTGCCCTCTCCATGACGATGCCATGATTGAATGTCTGCTTGCGGCGCTGACCGATGCCCTCGGTCGGCTCGGAGCGTGACATGCCGAACCAAGCATTGAAACTGGGTACACGCGGCAGCCGACTTGCCTTGATACAGACCGACATGGTGCGGCAGGCGTTGGCCGAGCGTTGGGATCTTCCGGCGATCGAATTCGTCACCTTCACAACGGCCGGCGACCGCGATCGTCGTCGTTCGATCGAGGAGATCGGCGGCCGAGGGATATTCACCGACGAACTTGATGAAGCCCTTTTGAGCGGTGCCATCGACATCGCCGTACACTCGGTCAAGGACCTGCCCGCGATCATCGACCGGCGCCTGAACCTGGCCGGCATGCTCGAGCGCGAAGACCCACGCGAAGCCTTTGTCTCCGGTCGATACGCGCGACTTCGCGATGTCCCGACGGGAGCCGTGTTCGGCTCGGCATCGGTCCGCCGCCAGACGTTGCTCCGGCGCTTGCGTGCAGACGCTCGATTCGCGCTGCTTCGCGGCAATGTCGAAGAGCGGGTTGCGGCGCTCGGCGATGGTCGTCTCGACGGCACCATTCTCGCGGTTGCAGGTCTCAAGCGGCTCGGCCTCACGCATCATATTGGCGAAGTCCTCGACCCGAATCAGTTGATGCCCGATCCGGGCCAGGGTGCCATCGGCATGGTCTGCCGCGCCGACGACGCCCGCACCCGGTTTTTTCTTGCCGGCATCAGCCATGGTCCAACGCGCAGTGCTGTTGCCGCCGAACGCGCTTTTCTCGCGGCTGCCGGGGCGCATGCGATTGTTGGCGCGCTCGCACAGATCGACGGCGACCAGCTTGTTCTCCGCGGCGTTGCCATGCGCGACGATCCGGCATCGGACCGCGCCGATCAGGTTGCGGGCGACCCTCGCGCGCCCGAACGCCTCGGTCTCGCTTTGGCGCGCCGCCTGCTTGTCCATCGCCAGGCCGCGGAGAGGCGGCAGTGATTCTCAATCTCCGTCCCGCGCGATATCGCGCCTCGTTTCATCGTGCCTGCGCCGGACTTGGCGCGCGGATTGTCGACCTGCCGATCCTCACGCCCGAACCGACGTTCGTTGCTTTCCCGCCGCCCGACGGGTTTGACGCCATCATTCTCACCAGCCAGGTCGCCCTCGACTTCCTGACGCCGAC
>VGEM01000472.1 GCA_016869315.1 Alphaproteobacteria bacterium
GCGGCGCCGGATCCGTACCCGGCAGGGCGATCGTGATCCGTGAACCTGGCACGGCGTAATCGCGTTCCAGCGCCTTGGCGGTCTGCGGGCTGGTGACCACCACAGATTTTGCTCGCGATAACGCGAGCTGTTCGGCAATTCGAAAAGCCGCCGTTTGTTCGGGCGTGAGTCCGGTTTCGAGTGCAAGCGGGTGATGAACCAGGGCGACGACACGAAGGGCAAGGCCTTCGATCACCGACGTCGGCATGGCGCCGAATGCGAGACCATCGATGACGACAACGGCGCCGGCCGGAAGCTGTGCTAGCGCATCGCGTGTGCGACCAAGATCAACAGCCGTTGGATAAGGATACGATGCCGGCAATGGAACGACGATAGGGTGCCACCCCAATGCCGGCAGTTCGTCGATCAGCCGTCGGGCATAGATATAGCCGCCGGTCAGTGTCGTGAGATCGCCTGGGATCGCGAAGAAAACGTCACGCACCGCCGAGGTCCGCCTCGTAGGCGGCGCGCGCCATATGCGATTCGTGCAGCGTTATTTTAAGACGCGTCAATCCCTTGGCCGAAGGCCCAAGCTTGCCGGCCTTGATGGCGGCGGCGACGCGATCGAACGTCCATCGCGCCACAGCCTCGGTGGTCGAGCGTCGCCCGCGAAAATCGGGATGCTCGTCGAGGTTCTTGAAATTGATCGCCGAAAGAATCGACTTCACGGTATCCGTGGCAAGTCCGATATCGACGACAATATCGTGCTCATCCAGCGCCGGGCGCATGAAGCAGACATCAACCACGTAGGTCGCGCCGTGCAGGTTCTGCGCCGGGCCGAACACCTCGCCCTTGATGCTGTGGGCGATCATGACGTGATCGCGCACCTCGACGGAATACATCGCACTCATGGGGCCCTCTCAATACTTCAAGACGGTGGCAAGCCCGGGCGCACGATCGGCGAGCACGGCGGGGACTTTGATCGCGGCGTCGGCAAAAGCAATCTCGCCGGTGATGAGATGGTCGAACACGTTATCCGCAAGCAGTTCGAGCGCGGCAGCAATGCGCCGCGCATTGGTCCAGCGGATGCGACGATCCGCCGGCACACTGCCCACTTGCGACGAGATCAGTTGCAGCCGGCGCGCATGAAAAGCGCCGCCGAGGGACACCCCGATCTTTGCATCACCATGCCAGCTGGCTTCGACCACGCGGGCCTCAACCCCCGCATGCGCCAGCGCGGTCTCGAGGCCCGCGGTCGTCGCGCTGGTATGAACCACAATGTCCTGGTCGGTCGGCGCAGTTGCAGGCAGCGCAAAGCGTGCGCCCATTCTTTCAGCGATGGCGGCGCGGCCAGCGTCCGTGTCGCACACCGTGACCAAAGTACCAGGTATCTGCGCGGCGATCCGCGCAATCAAGAGCCCGAGGACCCCGCCACCGACGATCAACATGCGATCGCCCGGCCCGACGCGGGCGTCCCAGATGACGTTGAGCGCGGTTTCAGCATTGGCGGCAAGCGTCGCGCGGCGTGACGGCACGCCATCCGGAATCGGATGCGCACTCGCGCTCGCCACCGCGCACACCGACTGATGCGGATGTAGCGCGAAGACACGCTGGCCGAGTCGGGACGGATCGCCGCCAACAACCTCACCGGCCAGCGCATAACCGTATTTGACCGGAAACGGAAACGCGCCCTCCTGATGCGGGCAACGCATGCGATCGTGCTCGGATGCCGGAACGCGACCGCCAATCACCAACCTCTCGGTGCCACGGCTCAACGCCGACCAGGTGGCGCGGATCACGACCTCGCCCGCAGCGGCGCGCGGCGTCGGCTGATCGCGAAGCTCCGCCCGGCCGCCGCCGACGTACCACAAGGCCTTGGTGTCGCTCATGCCCGCTTGCGGCGCTTGACCGAGGCCGTGAACGCCGCGTGCTCGGCGTAGGCTTCCTTCACCCACTTTTGAGCATTGGCCGCGTTGGGAAAGCCCGACTCAAGGCCGGCCAGCAGGAGCACTTCCTCGATCTGCTTTTTGGTCGCGCCGTGGTAGATGGCGGCACGGATGAAGAATTTGATCTCGGGCCGATTGAGAACGCAGAAGATGGCGATGGCGCACATCACCTTGGATTTGATGTCGAGTTCGTCCGGCTCCCAGATTTCGGGACCGATCCGGCACATGACGATGGCGTTGAAGTCGGCCGCTTCGCCGCGCAACTGCTCCATCAGCGCCTCGCCATAGTCGGGCCCGAAGATGCGGACAAACATGGCCCGCGCGCGCGTCAGTTCCTTCTTGGTTGGCATGAACGTCCCCACCTGATCTGGCCCGACTATAGCGGCCCAGCGCTGTTCACGAACGAGAATTTGCGGGGCCCGGGCATGAATTTTCTTCCAGGGCTGCCTACGACTTTTTAGAGTGGTCGCGGGGGCCGTCATGACCAAGCCTTGGGACGTTATCGTCGTCGGCGCCGGAACGGCCGGCATGCCGACCGCCATATTCGCGGCCGAGCGTGGCGCGCGCGTGTTGATGGTCGAGCACGACAACAGAGTTGGCGGCGCGCTGCATTATTCCGGCGGCCAGATGGCGGCGACGGGCA
>VGEM01000473.1 GCA_016869315.1 Alphaproteobacteria bacterium
ACCGTGCTGCGGCACGCCCAGCGAAGTTCGCAAGACCGAGCCTCAAGACAGGTCAGTCTGTTTGGCGCCGAGACTTCGGCCGATCGGATCACGCTTCCGTCGATCCCCGATTGGCGGCCGATGGAAAAACTCGCCAACGAATTCGATGCAATCGGGTTTTACCTGTCGGCCCATCCGCTCGATGCCTACTCCGGAACGCTCGAGGCGCTTAAGGTCCGCAAGGCAAAGGATGTGCCACATCTGACGCCGGCCGACTGCACGCACCCGATCCGGATGGCTGGGACCGTTGTGGCCAAGCGCGAGCGGGTTGGGAAGCGTGGCAATAAGTACGCCTTCGTCCAACTCTCCGACGACACCGGCACCTTCGAGGTGACGATGTTCTCTGAGATTCTTGCTTCGTCGCGCGATCTCCTCGAATCCGGTGCGCCCGTGCTGTTGACGATGGATGCGCAGATTGAACCGGATCGCGGCGTGCGGCTGCTTGCCAACCGAATCGATGCCCTCGAAAAGGCCCTGGCCCTCAAGCTCAAGAACCTGCGCCTGCAGATCGACGCGGCCATGCCGTTCGACGAACTCAAGCAGATCCTGGTCAACGACGGCCGCGGTAACGGCCGGATTACCCTGTCGGCCCGCTCGAACGGCCACTGGGTCGATGTCTCGCTTGGGGGTCGGTACGCCATCCAGCCCAAGACCTTGTCGGGCCTCAAAAACCTGCCCGGCGTGATCGAATTGCGGGAAATGTAAAGGATGCTTGACATCGCCCGGTGAATGGCTAATGTAAAGCATGCTTTACATAAGAGGGCCGGCCATGGTCGCGAACGCATTCGATCGTCGAAATCTCAGGCGATACTCTCTTGAACTGGCTGGATCGATATCACTCTACGTCGTGCTCTTGACGGGCAGTCTCACGGCGCTTCGATGGAAACCGTCAGATTCCATCAAGGCCGAGTTAGCGGTGCTGCCAGTGCTTGGATTCGCGCTGATGCTGGTCGCTATCTATCGTGCCATTCAACGGCTCGACGAACTCCAGCGAAAAGTCGTCCTCGAGATTTTGGCCGGGGCATCGGCGGCCACAGCTTTTATTACAATCACATACGGATTCCTGGAACTCTTCCTTCGATTTCCAAGGCTATCGATGTTCGCGGTCTGGATGGTGATGGGTGCCTGTTGGCTATTGACCAGCGTTGCCTATGCTCTCACTGGACGCGGTAATCCTTTTTGGCCCAAGCCTGAGTGAAGATGGAGCACGCCTCGTGACACCACATTGCAGGGTTGGTCTAACAGCGGCATTCGATTTGACTTTATGGTAACGCCCACGACGACGCAGTGACCGGGATCTGTGTGGCTTCTAATACGTGCGAAATGGAGATGACCATGGCTGATGGCGAATTCGATCAACGCAACCGAAGGCTCTATCAAGCAGAGTTGTGGGGATCCATTATCGAATTCATTATCTTGTACTACGTCGCCAAGGGCGTTCTTCGCAACGAAGAGTCTCTGATAGTGCGCGGTGCCATCTCACTCGCGCCGATTTGCGCTTTCGGATTGATTCTGAGATCGATCTATCGTGGCCTCCAGCGCATGGATGAGTTGCAACGGCGAAACGTCCTGGAAATTTTCGCTTGGTTTTTCGCCGTAACTCTCTTCGTGACTGTCGCGTACAGCTTTCTCGACTGGGGCCTTCGGCTCCCGAAGCTTTCGCTGTTTTCTGTTTGGGTGTTAATGGCGATATCGTGGACTTCGGTCGGCGGAATCTACGTTCTCACGGGGCGCGGCAACCCCTTCTGGCCATGGCCAAGGACCGGATGAAAAATCGGGTACGGGAATTGCGCGAAGGTCGAGGTTGGACTCAGGCTCATCTTGGTGACCGGCTCGATGTCTCGCGCCAGACCATCAACGCCATCGAGACCGAACGTTATGAGCCGAGCTTGGGACTTGCCCTCAAGATAGCAAAGCTGTTCAAGCTTGGAATTGAGGAGATTTTTTTCTGATCATTTACGCGAGGTTGTATCAAGCGGCGGCCTGCCATGATCCTCTTGCAAGCTCAAAGACCAGCCGTCGCCGGCCCCGCTCATCGACCTCCTGAAGCATGTCGTAGAGCGCCTTGATCCCGGCATGGTCAGTATACCGTGATGACGGGAATTCCTAATTCCAGCGCGACGTCAACGCGAACTTCGGCGCAGCGGCAATTCCGCCGAGGGTGTAATACCAGTTTCCGTGAATGTTCCGCAGCGGGCCCTCGATCACGATTATGCGCCGCAACACGGTCAGCGCTTGGCGAAACAGGACGCCACCTTGCGTCACGCGACGAGGAGCATGAGCAATACGATGGCTCCGTCCGCCCCAGCTCGCGGATGCGCTTGAGCATCGTGTCTGGAGACATGCTCGCCGTCGCTTAATCCCTTCATTTTGGCGGCTATGCCACGACACCTCATATTTTGGAAATCCGTGAATACTAGCCTGCGCCCCCATAACTGATTGAAATATCCATTTAATTTGGCGGCCGGCCGCTCTCAAATACACCATGTTGATAGGGACATCCGCCCTTGCCCGATCCCTCTTAAC
>VGEM01000474.1 GCA_016869315.1 Alphaproteobacteria bacterium
GATCGGCAAGCGCCTTGGCGATCGCGGGGTCGACCGCGTCGGGCGAACCGAGGACCGCGACGCTGAGATGCAAGGCCGGCAAACCGTTTTCGCGCGCCCACGCGATAGCGCCGCACGTACCATTGTTGCTGATCAGAACGGCGGGCTCGGCCGCGAGCGAGCCGTCGCGGCACGCCGCGACGATAGCCCGCATGTTCGAGCCGTTATGGGAGGCGAGAAAACCGATGCGCGGGCGCGGCGGCAAGGAAGCCATGGCGCGCCCGCGAGCGTGCGCTCAGCCGACGATATCGACGCCGGCGAAGAAGAAAGCGATCTCGATCTTGGCGTTATCGAGCGAGTCCGAGCCATGCGCCGAATTGGCTTCGATCGATTCGGCGAACTGCTTGCGCACCGTGCCGTCGGCGGCCTTGGCCGGATCGGTCGCGCCCATGATTTCGCGATTGCGCGCGACGGCGTTCTCGCCTTCCAACACCTGAACCACGACCGGACCCGAGGTCATGAAAGCGCACAGGCTGCCGAAGAACGGCCGCGCGCTGTGCGCGGCGTAAAACGCCTCGGCCTGAGCGCGCGACAGTTGGATGCGGCGCTGGGCGACGATCCTGAGACCGCCCGCTTCGAACAAAGCGTTGATCTTGCCGGTCAGATTGCGGCGGGTAGCGTCGGGTTTGATGATCGACAGCGTGCGTTCAATGGCCATGTTCTTGATTCCAGTGGTGATACGGTTGATGAATGCGCGGCCTTATAGACAACCCTTCGGGATGGCGCAACGCCGGGACGGGCCCGCTGTCAGGCCCCTTGCTCGACCCAGCCGCCGCCCGGCTTTTGCTGCCAATAATGAAGGTCATGTCCTTGCTCTTTCGCCTTTTTCCAGCGCGCACGCGCGGCCGTCAGCGCGACATCGTTGCCGCCGTCGAACAGGTCGAGGCACCGGTCAAAGGCCGGTTTGAACTCGGCATCCATGCCGTCGGTCAGGACCAAAATGGACGCCCCGTTGGGATTCTCTTCGCGGTCCGTGATCCAGATCGGATGGCGCTCGGGCGTGCCGTCTTTCTTGCTGCCGTGCGGCAACCAGGAATCCGGATCGTAAGTCCAGAGCAGATTGTTGAAGGCCTCGACCCGCTCGTCGGAGGCCGCCATCACGACGGCTTTTGCGCCCGACTTGACGACGCGTTCAAGCAGTTGCGGCAACGCGCGGTCCACCGGCGACGATGTCAGATGATAGAAGTCGACGCGCACGCTGGACTCATTCGCCCGGTTTGACGCCGACATAACGAATGTTCTGCCCGGTCTGGACGCGAAGCAGCACCGCTTTTCGGTCGTCCTTGCCGATACTTTTGAGCGCGCTCTGTGCATCGGACACGGTCGAGACCGGGGTTTGCGCGATCTCGTCGATCACATCGCCCCGCCTGAGCCCTTGATCCGCCGCGTTACTGTCGTCGTCGACCTCGACCACGACCAGCCCGACCACGCCGTCGGCAATATCGAATCGGCGGCGTACGCGCTCGGTGATCTCCGACACCGTGATACCAAGCTGCACCAGCTCGACGCGCGGCAATTCGCGGCGCAAATCGCCGTCGGTGAGCACGACCGGCGTCGGTTGTACGTCTTCAAGCTCGCCGACCTTTACGTTGGCGGTGATCGCCCGACCCTTTCGCCATATCGACAATTCACAAACTTTGTCGACGTCCGTCTCGGCAACCATCCGCGGCAAGCGACGCATCTTGGTGATTTCATTGCCATCGAACGATAGGATGACATCGCCGGCCTGAATGCCGGCCTTGGCGGCCGGTCCGTCGGGCGTCACTGCCGAGACGAGAGCGCCCCGGACAGCCTGCAAATTCAGGCTTTCAGCCATCTCGGCATTGACGGACTGATATTGCACGCCGATCCAGCCGCGGCGCGTGCGGCCATACTTGCGCAAATCTTCGACAATCGGCCTGACCAGGTTCGACGCAGATGCGAACCCAACGCCGACGCTGCCGCCGGTGGCGGAGAAGATCGCGGTATTGATGCCAATGACCTCACCGGCTGTATTGAACAGCGGTCCGCCCGAATTGCCGCGGTTGATGGCGGCGTCGGTTTGCAGAAAGTCGTCATAAATGCGCTCGTCGATGTCACGCGAGCGCGCCGAAATAATGCCGGCCGTGACGGTGCCGCCCAGCCCAAACGGATTGCCGATGGCGACCGCCCAGTCGCCAACCCGCATCTTGTCGGAATCGCCCCAGGTCACGACCGGCAGGTCGCGCTTGGCGTCGATCTTCAACAGCGCCACGTCGGTCCGCGGATCGCGCCCGACGAGCTTCGCGTCATGCACGGTATCGTCCGCAAGGATCACCGAAATCTTGTCGGCCTGCTCGACGACGTGACTATTGGTGACGACGTAGCCGCTGGCGTCGATAATGAAACCCGAGCCCAGCGAGTTTTGACGGCGCTTTCTGGGTTTGTCGCCGTCCGGGCCACGATCGCCAAATTCCTGGTACCACTCCTGAAACGGATCGCCTGGATCGAGGTCCAGGCCCCCGCCCCTGGTTTCGACGATTTGCGTGGTCGACACATTGACCAC
>VGEM01000475.1 GCA_016869315.1 Alphaproteobacteria bacterium
TCGCGATGGCGTCGTCGATTACCTGAAGGGGATCTTCGATCCCGTTTACGATCAAATTGGACTGACGCCGACATCGGCCTATGACGCCAAGGCCCCGACTCCGGCCACGCTGATGCGCACGCCGATTGTCGGCCTGGTCGGGCTCGAAATCGGCCGTGACGATGTTCGCCGCGACCTCGCCGCTCGCGGCGCCAAATATCTCGGGTTCGACGGGAGCGGCAAGATTGATCCTTCCGCCGTTGACCCGAGTTTGGTTGAGACGGCATTGGCGGCGGTGGTGCGCGATCGCGGCCAAGCCGCGTTCGATGCCGTCGTCGGCCATCTTAAGACGGAACGGAGCGCCGCCACACGAAGCCGCCTGCTCGGCGCACTTACCCGCAGCCAAGATCCGGCGATCGCGCAACAGGTACGCGCCCTCGCCCTGTCGGCCGATCTTCGTGTCAACGAAGTGCCTACCCTGGTCTTCGGTTCGGTGCGCGAACAACAGACATCCGAAGACGGCTGGGCCTGGTTCAAGCAGAATTTTGACGCGATCGTGGAACGCACCCCACCCAATGACCGGGGAGACTTGGCCAATATTGGAGCGCGGTTCTGCTCCAAGGCGGAACGCGACGACTACAAGCGCTTCTTCGAGTCCCGCATCGACAAGCTGACCGGTGGCCCGCGCATCATGGCGCAGACGCTGGAGCAGATCGACGCCTGTCGGGCCCTGGTCGAAAAACAACGTCGCAAGGCCGAGAAATATTTCAGCACGACTGGAGGCAACGACTCATGAAACGCCGCACCGCGCTCGCCACATCTGCTGCCCTTGCCCTGACAGGAGGATCAACCATGGCTCAATCGACCGACAAGACCGTCGCCATCATCGGCACCGGCCGCATGGGCAGCGCCTTTGGTGCCAATTTTGCCCGCATCGGCTACACCGTGATCTACGGCTCGCGAAATCCCGGCGACGCCAAGGTCGCCGACGTCGTGAAAGCAACCAAGGGGTCGCGCGCCGTCGGGCAGAAAGAGGCCGCCGCCGCGGCCAATTTGGTGGTCGTCGCGGCGCCCTGGAATGGGCTTGAGGCAACCGTCAAAGGGTTAGGCGATCTGACCGGCAAGATCGTCCTTGATCCGACCAACGCCATTTCGTTTGGCAAGGACGGCGGCGCCATGGCGGTCGACAGTTCAGCCGGTGAGTTGATGCAAGGCTGGGCGCCGGGAGCCAAGGTGGTGAAAGCCTTCAACACCGTGGGTTACTTTGTCATCGCCGATCCGTCGCAAATCGAAGGCCGGGTTGCGTGCTTTCTGGCCGCCAACGACGCCGACGCCAAGGCCCGCGCCAGCGAGATCGTCACCGCCATGGGTTTCGAAGCGGTCGATGCGGGCCCGATCAAGAACGCCCGTGTCCTTGAGGGCATGTCGACCCTCTACATGGTGCCTTATATGTCGGGCAAACAGGATCAGCGCTTCGAATACGCCGTGCGGCGCACGGGACATGTGAAGCTGGGGCCGGTGAGAACGGCGGGATAGGGCTGATTGGCGGTATACTCCGAGCACCCGCTCGATCGGCCTGTCTATGCGGCTCTGTGGTCGCGGCAACGCGACCTGGCCATTGGCGACGATGTCGCGCGCCGATTCTCGCCGGACTTCGGGCCGCTTGCCGCAGCGGCATCACCGGACACCAGCGATACGAAGGCACTCGCTGGGTTGCCGATCGGAGAAGACGGGCTATGGATCGTCGAACGTGCTGGGCCTGTCGTCGTGCCCGGACGGCAAGTCGTTCGCACGGCGGTTTGCGTGCAAATGACGGCTTATGAGGTGTCAGATATTCCGACGTCGTTTGAAGTTCTTCCTCTCTCGGACGCTGAAGCTGGCGAGATGTTCGATCTCGCTCGCCTGACAAAACCCGGGCCCTTCGGTCGCGCGACGCATAAGTTGGGTATGTTCATCGGCGTACGGAAGGCTGGACGCCTCGTCGCCATGGCTGGCGAGCGATTGCAGCCGTCCGGCTTCATAGAAGTTAGCGGTGTTTGCACTCATCCCGACGCTCGGGGACAGGGCTATGCGTGCGCACTCAGCGCACTGGTCGCGCGACGAATCCTGGCGAAAGGCGAGATTCCGTTTCTGTACGCCTACGACTCAAACGTTGCAGCTATCGAACTGTACGAGTCGCTAGGTTTTTCCATCCGCTGTGCTGTGACGGTGACCATCCTGCAGGCGACACCATAACGGTGATCCGACTTCACTATTTGTGCGATTTGGATTCGTTGTCGCGACAATCAATCTCGCGCCGCCGAACCCAATTCGAGAAAGCACGGCGTCTCGCGGATCCCCGCTTTGAGCCTGTGCTTCGCCAACGACGTGGTCAACGATGCCGGGCCATTGAAATTATTCGCAATATTGAGCCCTCACGGGCGTGACACTTCATGCCGGCTTTCATTGTCACTGACCGGTCCACTTAGAGCGGTTCCCAGATTGACAGAATCGAAGGTGATTCCCAAGGGTTGGAATTTGTGATTCAAGCTGTGTGCTGGAGTTGGAGGCCAGCACGCATGGCAAAACC
>VGEM01000476.1 GCA_016869315.1 Alphaproteobacteria bacterium
GCGCTGGCGCCGCGAAACGTCTTCACGCCCGCGGAATCGGCACGCCCTTGGTCAAGAACCTCTGCGCCCGATGCTTGCGCCCCGTCCGCGCACCCTCGCCGCCGCTCAGGCCGGTGCCGGCCGGTTGCCAGGCCGGCACCAGATGGCGCTTACCGGGGCCGATCAGATCGGCGCGGCCCATGCGTTTCAATGCGTCGCGGATCACCGGCCAGTTCTCGGCGTCGTGATAACGCAGAAACGCCTTGTGCAACCGGCGCTGCTTCAGGCCCTTCACCGCGTCGACCGCTTCCGCCGCGCCGTGACGCACAGCCTTCAATGGATTCACGCCCGAGTGATACATCGCAGTGGCCAGCGCCATCGGCGACGGCAGAAAGGTCTGCACCTGGTCGGCGCGGAAATTGTTCCGCTTCAACCACATCGCCAGATTCATCATGTCCTCGTCCGATGTGCCCGGGTGCGCGGCGATGAAGTACGGGATCAGAAAATACTTTTTTCCCGCCTGCTTCGCCGCCTGATCGAACAACTGCTTGAAGCGATCGTAGGTGCCGATGCCGGGTTTCATCATTTTCGCCAAGGGCCCCGGCTCGGTGTGCTCGGGCGCGATCTTGAGATACCCGCCGACGTGATGGGTCACCAGCTCCTTGATGTAGGCCGGGCTTTTGACGGCGAGGTCGTAACGCACGCCCGAGGCTACAAAAACTTTTTTCACGCCCTTCACCTCGCGCGCCCGGCGGTAAAGCGCGATCAACGCGTCGTGGCTGGTGTTGAGATTGGGGCAGACGCCGGGGAAGACGCAGCTTGGTTTGCGGCATGCGGCTTCGGTGGCGCGGTCCTTGCAGGCGATGCGATACATGTTCGCCGTCGGCCCGCCGATGTCGGAAATGATGCCGGTGAAGCCTTCGGTCTTGTCCCGGATGGTCTCGATTTCGCGGATGATCGAATCTTCCGAGCGGTTCTGAATGATGCGGCCTTCGTGTTCCGTAATCGAGCAAAACGAGCAGCCGCCAAAGCAGCCGCGCATGGACGTGACCGAGAAGCGAATCATCTCCCAGGCCGGAATTTTCGTGTCTGCATACGACGGATGCGGCGCGCGGGCGTACGGCAGCTCGTAGATCCCGTCCATCTCCGGAGTGGCCAGCGGGATCGGTGGCGGCGTCACCCACAGCTCGCGATCGCCATGCCGCTGCACCAGGCCGCGCGCGTTGCCGGGGTTGCTCTCACGATGCAGCACGCGGCTGGCGCGCGCGTAGGCTTCGCGATCCTGCGACACCTGCTCGTAAGACGGCAGGCGAATGACGATATTGCCCTCGCCCAGTCGCGCGCCCTCGTCGGAGGAGTCGAGATCGTCGGCGTGTTGCTCAGTCCAAGCCTCGGGAAGCGCCGACTTCATCACCGCGACACCGCGGATGTCGTCACACTCGTCCGCCTTGGCGCCCTTGGCCATGCGGTGCGCCAGCTCAACCACGGCGCGCTCGGCGTTGCCGTACAGGAGAATGTCGGCCTTGGCGTCCATCAACACCGAACGCCGCACCTTGTCGGACCAGTAGTCGTAGTGCGCGATCCGGCGCAGCGAGCTTTCGATACCGCCCAACACAATAGGGACATTTTTGTACGCCTCGCGGCAGCGCTGGGCGTAGACGATCACCGAGCGATCAGGCCGCTTGCCGCCCTCGCCGCCCGGCGTATAGCTGTCGTTGTGGCGCAACCGACGGTCCGACGTATAACGGTTGACCATCGAATCCATGTTGCCGCCGGTGACGCCGAAAAACAGCGTTGGCGCACCGAGCGCTGTAAAGGCATCGGCCGACTGCCAATCGGGCTGAGCGATGATCCCGACGCGGAAACCCTGCACCTCCAACAGCCGGCCGATGATCGCCATGCCAAAGCTGGGATGGTCGATGTAGGCATCGCCGGTGACGATGATGATGTCGCAGGCATCCCAACCCAGCACATCCATCTCGGCCCGCGACATCGGCAAGAACGGCGCCGCGCCAAAGCGATGCGCCCAGTGCTTGCGGTAGGAAAAGAGGGACTTGGCTGCGGTCATGGGATCAACATTGGATCGGGTCGAAATTCACGCCGTGCGGGCAACCCACACCTCATGTGCCGGCTCCCAAGCTACCGTCAGGCGGCGCGTCTTCGCGTGTTTGAGATCGTCAAGCGTACGCAGCAATTCGACCAGCCTTTTGACGGCTCGGTCACCGCCAGCCCACATGGTATAGAACATGCGAAGGGCGCGGTCGGACGTCCCTGGGATTTCGCGAACAGGATTACCCTCCCACCGCGCTACCGAGGTGCGGCTCGATCCCAGACACTTCGCGAGATCGGTCTGCGATATCTGAAGAAGCGACCGTAAGAACCGAACTTCCTGGCCTCGGATCGGCGCCGGGCCGGTGACAATGCCCTGGGCGATCACGCGGTGCAGCTCGCGGGCACGCTGAACGGCGACAATAGGGCCGTAGGGAGATTTCTCGCGCGTGAAGCCGTTGGCTAGGTAGACATAGTCGAGCCCACAATTCCTATAATGGAGCATTGGTCCATC
>VGEM01000477.1 GCA_016869315.1 Alphaproteobacteria bacterium
AGGGAACGGAGCGACCGTGCCGGGGGTTGAAGAAAGCGCGCCGAGAGGAACGCGCTGCGATCCACCGACGGCCATGCCGCCATCAGGCGGCGTTGCCGACAAAGGATCGGCCATTGCCGCCATCGGCTCGGCAGACACCATGGCTGGGGCGGCGGGAGCCATCTCGACCGGCGGCGCATCGCCGTCGATGCTCGGGAACAGGACGCCCCGGCCTTCGTCGCCACGCATCGACTGAACGGCGGCGCAGCCCGTCAGCATCGCGGTTGCGAAACCGACAGCAGCGACCCGGGCAAATGAGAATTCAGATGATTTCATGACCACACCCCTCAAGACTTCCAGGCAGGCCGCACAGTTCTTGTGCCGTTGCCCACCGGATACGGATTGACGCAGTGTCGGAACTTGGCCGAATCGGCTTAAAATCGCGTAAAATGCAGCCTGGCCGGGGCCTGGCCGTAAAAATGGAGTAGTCACAATGGGTTATACGGTGCTCGTGAGCGGGGCGAATGGCAAATCGGGTCGCGCGGTGATGGCGGCACTGAAAGCCCGCGGCGCGCCCGTCAGGGCCTTTATCCGCGATGCCGCCCAAGGGCCTGCGCTCGGCGCCTTTGGCGCATCCGATATAGCCGTTGGCGACATGCTGAAACCCGAGACGATCAAGGCCGCGGTCTCCGGATGCGACGCGGTCGTTCATATCGGACCGCCGATGCACGCCGACGAGAAATTGATCGCCGGACATTTCGTCCAGGCGGCACTGGGCGCGGACGTCAAGCGCTTCGTCTACTACTCGGTCATGCATCCGCTCCGCCGTGAGGTGCCCCATCACGCGCGCAAGCTCGACACCGAAGAGATGGTGATCGAATCGGGCGTGCCCTACACGATCGTCCAACCGATCCGCTACATGCAGCACCTTGAGCCGATCTGGAAGAACGTGACCGATCAGGGCGTTCACGCCATGCCGTTCAACACCCGCGTCAAGTTCAGCGTGGCGGACCTCGTTGATCTCGCTGAGGCGACCGCCAAGGTGGCAACCGAAGATGGCCATCTGTTTGCGACGTACGAACTCGCTGGACCGGAACCCCTCAGCCAGGACGACATGGCGGCGATCATCTCGCAGGTGATCGGCAGGACGGTCACTGCCCGCCAGATTCCCCTCGACGAAATGGCCGCCAAGGCGAAGGCGGCGGGAGCGACCGATCTGCGCATCGAGACCATGCGCAAGATGAACGCCCACTACGACCACAGCGGTTTTCTCGGCAATCCGAATGTGCTGCGCTGGGTCTTGGGTCGCGAACCGACACGGTTCAAGGCCTACGTCGAGCGGCTTCAGGCGCTCAAGCGCTGATCTCGACCCGGTCTCGTCCGGTCTTCTTGGCGCGATAGAGCGCCGCGTCGGCGGCCGCCGCTAACTTTGCCGCATCGCCGATGTCTGGAAACGCGGCGACCCCGGCGCTGAACGTGACATGAAAAACGGTCTTCTCGGCGCGATGCTCGATGTCATGTGCCGCCTCTCGCAATTGATCAAGCACGGCCTTGGCGGCGGCGACATCGGTGTTCGGCATGACGACGGCAAACTCTTCCCCGCCATAGCGGCCGACCAGATCGGTGCGCCGCAAACGATTACGGAGCAGATGAGTGATTCGCGCGATGACTTGGTCGCCCACGGCATGGCCGTAAGTATCGTTGACCGACTTGAAGCGGTCGATATCGACCATCGCGAACGCGAGTGGGGATTTGGTGCGCGCGGCGGAAATCAACTCGCGTTCCAGCATGCGCATGATATTGGCGTGGTTGAGCAGACCCGTCAGACTGTCGCGATCGGTAAGTTTCTTGAGGTCGCGATAGCGGTTGGCGCGGCTTGTGACCGCCGAGATCAATTGGCCGGGCTGTAGCGGTTTGGGCAGAAAATCGTCGGCGCCCAGTTGGCGTGCCCGCAATTGCAGATCGAGCCGGGCTTCGGTCGACAGAAACAGGATCGGAACCGTCGTATAAGCCGGGAATTGACGCACGATTTGCGCCAATTCCAGACCCGAACACTCGGGCATGTAGAGATCCATCAGGATGAGGTCGGGATCGAACCCTGATAACGCATCCAAGAGATTGGCCGGCTCCCGGACGACGCGGGTTTCCATGCCGGCGTGGTCGAGCGTCAGTTGATAGTAGCTCGCGAGCGCCGCCTCGTCCTCAGCGATGACAACGCGGAACGGGCGTTGATTGAACGACTCGACCAGGCTCGCGATATGATTGACGATATCGCTGGAGTCGAACGGGCGCGGCAGGAAAACCGTCGCGCCCAGGCGTACGGCTTTGAGTCGATCCGCAAAGCCGGCCGCCTCGGCCACCAGGATAAGAGGGTGTCCTTGCAAGGCGCTCGCGCCGAGAAGGACATCGAGGCCGCGCTCGTTTCGGCCGATGTCGGCAACAATAATTGCCGGTCGACCGGAAGATACGTCGGGCAGCACGCGTTGGGTCGACGCGATAACGTCGCACTCGTAGCCGTATTTTCGAATCGAGCTGCACAGTTCGGCCGCCTCGCCGT
>VGEM01000478.1 GCA_016869315.1 Alphaproteobacteria bacterium
ATAACCTCGAAAATAGGGCCGTAACCTATTTAGTGTCCGATTTGGCGAAGACGAACGTCGCCACCGCGTCGACCCAGGCGGCCGGCGCTTCATCGACGATGTCGATGCCGCCGCCGGGAATTTCGACATAGGCGAAATCGGGTCTGAGTTGTCGCGTCAGCTGAGCGTGGCTGTAAATCTGATCACCGGTGTTGGTGAGGATCATGGCGCGCTGCGCAACGCGCTTGATGGACGCCGCATGGTCGTAGGCAAAGGCCGCGTTATGACCGTACCAGAACGGACCCAGCCCGACCAAGGGCTCGGCGACATAGTGCGTGACCCGATCCCAATCCGTGGCGGCATTGGCGAAGGCGCTGCGGCGTTTCCACCAGTCGAGCAAGTGCGAGCCATCGGGCTTGGCCTTGAAGGGCTTCTCGAAGTCATCGACGATGGATTGAAACTGCGTTCGTTCTGCCACCGTCAGCGGCACCGGACCGTTCATGATGAGCGACAGAATGCGCTTTGGGTACCCAACGGCTGCCTCGGTCGCGATCATCGCGCCGGTGTGATGGCCGACGATGTGCGCCGCCGCGATGCCAAGGTGATCGAGCACCACTGGAACGGCGGTCGCGAAATCCTCCACCCTTGGCACAAACGGCGGGGGATCGGACATGCCAAAGCCCGGTGTGTCGACGCCAATGGCGCGGATGCCGCGCGCCGTGAGCAAGTCATAGACGCGGTCGAACTGACGCGCCGACATCGGCGCTTGCGGACACAGGACGAGCGGCGCGCCGGTGCCGCCGGTGTCGTAGAAATGAATATGCCCGAACTTCCCAACACAGTAATTGCGGCTTGGCTTGCTCATGGCGTCGCCTTGGCCGATGGTGCGAAGCCGGTGGTGGTGATGAAGCCCGAATCCTCGAGCTGATCCCAAACGTGGGTCATGCCCGCCTCCTCGCGAATGAAATCGCCGGCACGGACCTAGGCGACTTCGTCGCCCCGACGGAAGCGCACGTGCCCGTCGGTGACGTAGATCAACGAATCAGCGGTCGACGGCGACGCGACGGTCGCGATAGCGAAAGCCCATAAGAACCGAAACATTCTTCAAAGCCTCGCGTCGTGACGATCGAGAGAATGCTTCCATGCGAGAAGGCGTTCATCGGCGGTGATCAGCGTCGCGTCGTGGACCAACGCGGTCGCCGCGATGAAACGGTCAGCAGGATCGGCATGCAGGCCCGTCAATTCCGCGGCGCGCAATGCAACCTCTCCGTCAAGCGGAAGTTCTTTGATGCCGGCCGACACGAGTCCGTCGCGCCATTCCCTCACCGACATTGGCAATGGTTGCCGACCGGCGATTTGTAGCAGGCCAACTTCCCAGAACACGATCGATGGAATGGTGACGGTTCCTGACGACCATAAACGGTCTATCATTTGGCGCGTCTTGCGTCCGAGTTTGCGATCGTCAGCGGCAGCCCACAGAAGTACATGGGTATCAAGCACAATCACTTAAGCGCTTCCCACAGATCAGTTCCGATCGGTGTGATGATGTCGCCGGTGATTTTGACGATGCCCTTGTGCAGTCCGATCAGCGACTTCGCGCGCGGCGGTCGATGGGCGCGAAGCTCGGCGATGGGCTTGCCGTTCTTCGTGATGGTGACGACTTCGCCGGTGCGCGCGACCTCATCCATCAGCGACAGACATTTGGCTTTAAAGACGGACGCTTGAACGGTGGGCATGGCGGACCTCCGGACCCTCAAATGACCATTATTATGACCATGGTCATAATAATGGTCAATCGCCCCGAAACGGCCGGTTAATCGAGCCCGCGGTCGTAGTCCTGCTCGACCGGCTTCAAGAGCCGCTCGATGAACTTCTTGCGCCAGGCCTCGCGGGCATCGGCGACGGCATCGGTCGGTTGATACGCCTCAAGGTCGGTCGGCGTGAAGGCGCCCTTCTGCGCCGCCACCTGCTCATGGGTGTCGAGCCGCTCACGCAGCACCGAGATTTCAGCCGCCATGTTCATGATCATGGTCATTAGACGATCGATATTGGGATCGTCGAAAAAGTGCGGTTGAGCGCCCTTGGCCCGGCGGCTCGGTGTGCGCGCGGCGCTGGATTTGTCGGACATTGACGTTCTCTCCTTGTATCAGACATCGGCACTCTAGCCGAAAACCGCCGACCCTGTTTGATGGATATCAAATTTGGCGCTACTCGGCCGCTGGGCGAAATTCGTCTTTGCGGGCCGCGGCCAGTTCGGCCGCCGCCGCCATGGATTTCTGCTGCTTGGCCCAAGCGGCGGCGTAGAGCCCGCCCTGTGCGATGAGCATGGCATGTGTCCCTCGCTCGGCCACGCGCCCCTGGTCGAGAACCAGTATTTCGTCGGCATCGACGATAGTGGATAGACGGTGCGCGATCACCAGCGTTGTCCGTCCCACCGAAACTTCGCGCAGATTGGCCTGAATTTCCTTCTCGGTGTGGGTGTCGAGCGCCGAGGTCGCTTCGTCGAACAACAGGATCGGCGAGCCTTTCAGGATGACCCGGGCGATGGCAAC
>VGEM01000479.1 GCA_016869315.1 Alphaproteobacteria bacterium
AAAGCCGTCCGAATTCGCGTCTTTCAACAAAACCATCCGAAGCGAGGGTCGACCATCGGACGTTGCGGTCGCGAGACTCATCGCCTCGGGCAAACCAGGTTCGGTCGTGGCCGCTGCCCTAAACCATTGATCGAACAACGTGAACGGATCGGCAATGGCCGCAATCGGCGGATCGAGATTGACGCGTGTCATAGCCGAAGATTGGGGCGACCGAGACACTCTTGTCAAATCGCCGTGAGGACCGGACCACGCCCTCATTTCGCCACCTTCGCGAGGTTGAATCGAGCTCCTCAGGTTCTTGTTCCAGGGAGCGCAGAAACAAATGACGGTACGCGGTTCGTTTGCATCGCTGTCGGCTCGACTCGGCACCGTGGTTCTGGCTGTCTCGTTGGCAGGATGTGCGGCCGATGGACGCACCGACAAGACTGCGATGGGCACACTGCTCGGCGCGGCTGCCGGCGCCTGGGCAGGATCGTCCGTCGGCAAGGGCGACGGCAAAGTGGTCGCGACCGCCGTCGGCACGTTACTTGGCGCCACGGTCGGCAACCAGATCGGCAAGACCATGACCGAGGTTGATCGCCAGCGCGCCCGCGATGCGGAGCGCCGGGCCTATGCCGCGCCAATCGGCGAAACCATCGTTTGGAACAATCCGCAGTCAGGTAATTCTGGCATGATTACACCGATGCGCGATGGACGGTCGACCGCCGGGAACTATTGCCGGGAATTCCAATCCGAAGTAACTATCGGCGGCAAACGCGAACAGGCGGTTGGCAGAGCCTGCCAGCAACCTGACGGCTCGTGGAGAATCGTGGAAGGGTAGGTCCCCGATCTGACAGCGAAAACTTGGGCGGCCTGACGAGGCCGCCCTTTTCTTTTGGGCGTTCAGGCCTTGCTTTCGTCCGATGGTCCGAGGACGTTCGAGAGGCTGACACTGAGCGCCGTTCGCTCAGACTCGGCAGCGCGGCGCAGGACCTGATCAAGCCGTTTGCCGATTTCGCCGGTCAGCTCGACGCGCGAATCCAGGTCGATGCCGAAGCCGAAGTGGTGGACGACATCAGCCAAGGGAACACGATCCAGGTCGCGGCTCAGGATCCAGTGACCGTCGTCCGTGACGGCGACGAATTTGCCTGCCTTCAGGCGTTCAAGCACGTCGCTCATCGTGAGGTCCGGAATGGCCAATGCCTTGGCAAGCGCACCGGTTTTCAAGCCGGCACCGACATTTTGCGCCGCGGCCAATTTGGCGATGATCTCAAGGGCGTAGCCAAGAATCGAAAGCCCGCCCGCCGATCCGCCGGCGCGACTGAAACGCCATTCGGGTAGCGTCGCCGTAATCACCGCGCCGGCCATGATGACGGTCCAAGAGAAATAGACCCAGATCAGGAACACCGGCAGCGCGGCGACCGCGCCGTAAATCGCTTCATAGTTCGCCATGGAATTGATGTAGGTCGCGAACCCTGCCCGCAGCAGCGCAAACGTAACCGACGCAAGCGCACCTCCGAGCATCGCATCTCTGATGCGGACTTTTCTGTTCGGCACGACAACGTAGACAAACGTGATGGCGATCCAAGCGACGACCGTCGGCATCACTTGCCCGAGGGTAAGCTGGGTCAGTCGGCCAACTTCGCTCGCGGCCAATTCCGTGGGCAGACCGAACACGCCGAAGAGCGTGAAACTGAGGCCGGCCAGAAACGGCCCAACCGTGATCACGGTCCACAGCACCAGGAGGCGCAAATGAAGCGGCCGCTGGCGCTGAACGCGGAAGATTCGGTTGAAGGCGCCTTCGATGGTCAGCAACAGCATGATGGATGTGATGGCAAGCCCGATCACGCCAAAGGCGGTGACGCTGCCAGCCTTGTCGACAAACCCAGCCAACTGTTCGCTGATCTTGAGGCTCGTCGGCGGTAAGAAGTTGGACAGGATGAAATCCTGCACGGCGAACCGCATGTCTTGGAAAGCGGGAAACGCCGTCAGCATCGCGAGCAACAATGCGAAAGCCGGCACCACGGCAAGTGAGGTCGTGTAGCTAAGCGAGGCGGCCACGCGCAGCACCTGGTCGTCGAGCATCCGCCACGCCATGAACATGCCAAAAGACTGCGGCGCGACAATTGCCGCAATCCTGCGATCAACCGCCGCCTTTAAGGGTTTTCGGCGTGTTCCCGTCACGTCCTTGGCAACCTCGTCCATCAGCCCCGCCTTGGCCCTGGGTGGGTGATTGGTGTAGGATGGCGGAGGCTTTCGCAATCTGAAAAACTTTCTCTTAATTTCAAAGCGTTAGAGCTTAGCCATGGCTGATCCGACACCGCTCCTCGCGGGCAAAAAAGGGCTGATTATGGGGGTCGCCAATGACCGCTCGATCGCCTGGGGCATCGCCCGAGAAGCCGCCCAACATGGCGCCGAACTCGCCTTCACCTTTCAGGGTGAAGCGTTGGAGAAGCGGGTCCGGCCACTGGCCGCCAAAGCCAATTCGAACCTGCTGGTGTCGTGTGATGTTACCGATACCGCGTCCTTGGACGCGACCTTTGCCACG
>VGEM01000480.1 GCA_016869315.1 Alphaproteobacteria bacterium
CTATGCCGCCAAGATTCGCGCCTTGGCTTTCAACCGGCGCGGGACGTTTCTTGCAACCGGCGGCGCGGACTCGATCGTCTGCTGGCCGTTCACCGGCGGCGGCCCCATGGGAAAATCGCCCGCCGAATTCGGCGGCGCGCTCAACGGCCCGCCCGTCACCATGGTTGTTGCCGCGCCCAAGCTCGACATTTTCGCGGCGGGTTTCGCCGACGGCAGCGTGCTTGTCGGCCAGCCCGGCCAACCGCGTGTCGTGCCGATCGCGCCGTCAAGAAAGGGCGACGAAGGCGCGGCGGTCACGGCCCTCGCCTGGACACCCGACGGCGATCGTCTCCTCGCCGGCAGCGAAGACGGCACCGTGCACGTGGTCGATTTCAGGCTGCTCACGCGGGCCTAGCCTCGCTCGCGATTGCCCCGCGCCGAAAATATGGTTTTATGGCGCCATGAAGACAACGATTGAGCTCCCTGACCAGCTGTTTCGCCGCGCCAAGGCCTCTGCCGCCGAGCGCGGTCAGTTGCTTCGTGAATTTCTTGCGGATGCAGTGCGCGAAAAACTTCAACAGCAGGGCGGAACGACAAAGCGCCGGGATCCTGAAATCCTTAAGGGGCTTGGTGGCCTCAAACATCTTCGGCGCGAGTCCGCGCGAATCCGGAAGGTCATCGAGCAGGAGTTCGAAGTCATTGAATCCGAGGATCGTTTGTGATCCTCGACACCAATGCTTTGTCGGTGCTCGCCGATGGAGACTTGGAAATTGCGACGTTGATTCGCCGTCATGACTTCATAGCCATCCCGGTCGTTGTGCTTGGTGAATATAGATACGGAATCAAGAGGTCCCGACACCGTCTTGAATACGAGAACTGGCTCAAGCAACAGATCGAACGGGTTGGAATTCTGCCGATCACTCAGGAAACAGCCGTGATCTATGCGGAAAATCGGCATTCACTCAAGATTGCCGGCCGGCCCCTGCCCTCGAACGGCGCTTGGATTGCTGCGCTGGCACGCGAACACCAACTGCCCATTGCCAGCCAGGATCGCCACTTTGACTCAGTGGCAGGTGTTATACGTGTCGAATGGTAACGCTAAGTTCTTGCCGGATGATCGGAGGGCAACGCCAGATGATGCGTCAATGCCAACGCCGCAAGTGAAACGCCTGCGGCGATCAGCAAACTCTCGTCAGGCGAAGTTGCCCGCGCCACGGCGCCCCACAACGGCGAACCAAAGGCATAACCGGACATCAGGATCAGATTGAGGATCGAGAGGCCGCGTCCGCGCACCGCGTTGGGCAGCGAAAGCTGCGCGCCAACCTGAAGCGACGACATCACAAAGAACCAGGCGCAGCCGATCATGCAGGTCAGCGCGCAGAGGATGGGCACGTTGTCGGTCAATGCCGCCAGGATCAGTCCAATCGCATGCACGCCAATGGCGGTCGACATGACCCGGCGGCGCGAGAAATGCGCCGAGGTCCGCGGATAATTGAGCGCGCCAATGACAGCGCCGAGACCGAAGAAGCTGAACACCGTACCGAAGTCATCGCCGTCGATGACCTTGACCGGGAAGATGCCGAGCACGATCGACGCGATCACAAAAAAGATTCCACCACGGATCAACAGATTGCGAAACGGCGGCGTCGCCTTTGCAAAAGCGAGCCCGCCAAGCAACGCGTCACGAACCGTCATGGGCGTGCGCTTTGCTTCGCTCTCGGGGCGTTTCCAACGCGCCAGCGCGACAATGATGACGACATAAGCGAAGGCGTTGACGGCGACGGCCGTTTTCACCCCGACCGATCCGATCAAGGCGCCGGCGACGGCGGGACCGATCAACCGCGCGCCGTTGTTGGTCATGGAGTAAAGGCTGACGGCGTTGCCGACCTCCTTCATGCCGACCAGCTCGGGCATGATCGACGACTGCGCGGGCGTCGACAGGGCAAATCCGATCGCGACCATGGCGAGCAGGGCGAGCAGGAACCAGGGATTGGTCTCGCCCGAGATCACCAGCAGGGTGATCGACGCGGCGGCTGTCATCATCCAGGCCTGAGCGACGATCATCACCCGTCGGCCGTCAAAAATATCGACAAGTATTCCGGCCGGAAGCATGGTCAGCACCGCCGGCAGAAACAGCGCCGACTGCACCAGCGACACCATCACCGGATCGCCCATGGTCCATTCCCGGATCAAGAACGCGGCGGCGACGGTCTGCATCCAGTAGCCGGTATTGACCAACAGCAAGCCGACCAAAATGAATCGAAATGCGCGGTGGCGAAGCGTTTCACGGAGCGAGATGACAGGGGCGGCCATGGGTACGAATTGCTTGCGGACGGACCGCCTCTGGTAGCCTGGATCGGCGCCTGCGTCGAAGGAGAAAGTCATGCGGGCGCTATCCACGATCACCGTTCCGATGAGCGCGCTCCTCGCGTTGGCCGCCGAGCGACCCTCGGGTATTCCCGATTATGCGCCAATTCCCTCGGCGTTTGCCTTTGCCAAGAACATTCCCGGGAAGGTCACCAAGCTCGAAATGGGGGATTTAGACTT
>VGEM01000481.1 GCA_016869315.1 Alphaproteobacteria bacterium
CAACGCGGGCCTGATCCAGCTGACCTCGACCGGCGGTGCGGCCCAAGCAAAATTGGATTTGCTGGGCGGGACGCTGATCAACAACGCCGGCGGTACGATCGCGCTCGACGCCGGAACCGGCGGCTCCCGCGTGATCAACGCCGGCATCAGCAATTCGGGCACGATCAATTTCAACACCAGCGCCACGCTCGACATCGGCGCGATCAACTTCAACAACAATTCGGGCGGTTTGTTCACCGTTGCCTCGGGCGTTACCGTCAATATCCAGGACGACAACAACCCGTCCCGGGTGTTCAACAACAGCGGCACGGTCGTCATCAATGCGACCGGCCAGCTGGTCATGAACGGCACCGATATCGTGAATCTGGTGGGTGGCTTGTTTACCGTGAACGGTACTCTGTGGATGGGCGACGGTTCGTCGGCCACCGGCGGTGGCGATTTCACCAATAACGGCACGATCGACGGCAGCGGCACCATCAAGATGCAAGGCGGCACGTTCACCGGTAACGCGGTCGGTGGCACGGTCACGCTCGCGCCCGGTAACTCGCCCGGCAAGCTGGCGATCGACGGCGCAGTCGTGTTCACCAACAACTCGAAACTCGTGATCGAGTTGGGTGGCCGCAAAGCGGTTGAAGAATACGATCAATTGACCGTCACCGGTCGCTATGCGCTCGCGGGGACCCTCGCGGTTGCAGCCTACGGCGCCTTCGCCGCCGCGGCTTACGACAGCTTCGATGTGGTGCAGTACGGCTCCAAGACCGGTATGTTCCACGAAATCACCGGGCTCGATCAGTACGCCGGCGTCGCCATCGATCCGGTGTTCACCGATACCGGCATCACCTTGAACGCGCGCGCCATCACCTCCGACGGCACCGCCGGCGACGACATGCTCAACGGAACCGACGATGACGACGCCCTGGTCGGTCGCGACGGCAACGACGTGCTATCGGGCGGGCTTGGCTCCGACCTGCTGCTCGGCGGCGCCGGCAACGACATCCTCAAGGGCGGCGCGGGCGACGACCGGTTGATCGGTGGCGAAGGCCGGGATACCGCCGATTATCGCGATGCGACCTCATCGGTCAGCGTCGATCTGTCGCAGGGCTCGGCGACCGGCGCCGGTATTGGCGTCGACACCCTGGTCTCGATCGAAGATCTGATCGGCTCGGCCTCGGTCGATACGCTGATCGGCAACGATCGCGACAACCGCATCGACGGCGGCGGCGGCAAGGACGTGCTGACCGGCGGCGCCGGCCGGGATGTCTTCGTGGTCGGCTCGCCGGCCGACGCCGGCGATACCATCACCGACTTCGTCTCGGGCCAGGATGCGCTGGAATTGGACGCCGTGTCGTTCGCGCTTGGCGATAGCTCGTTGATCGCGGGCCGCAACTTCTCGGTGATCGGCGGCACTTACGACGGCTCATCGGCCGGCGACAACGCCGCCTTTACCGCCAAGCAGGCGACGTTCGTGTACTCCAGCGCGGATCACGCGCTGTACTACGACAGCAACGGCTCCGACCCTGGCGGATACTCGACGGTGGTCACGCTGCAACCCAACGCCACCCTGGTCGCGACCGATATCCACCTGATAACCCGGGCGGCGGCGTAACCCTCGGAACCCTCTGCCCAACGGGGAGAGGGCAGGGTGAGGGGGCGATATTGCGCTCCTGTCTTCCAGCCTTTCCCTTGCCCCCCCTATCCCCGTGGGCCATCCTTCGGGCGTTGGGGCGGGCCATCCGTTGGCCATTTGGGGAAGGGTGCCTATGAGTTCACATCTCAATGCCGCGGCGATCGACGAGTTCAAGCGCGGCTGGCTGATTGTCGTCGTTTCGGCCATTGGCCTCGCCTGCGGCCTGTCGGCCCTGCCGATCTATAGTCTTGGCGCCTTCACCAAACCCCTGACCTCCGAGTTCGGCTGGTCGCGCGCCGACGTGCAGGCGATCTACACCTGGATGACCATTGGCAATCTCGTGGCGTCGCCGTTGCTTGGCTGGGCGATCGACCGCTACGGCGTGCGCAAGGCAACGCTGTGGTCGATCCTGGGGCAGGGCATCGGCTTCGTCGCCCTCGGCACGCTCGCCGGCCCGCTGTGGAGTTTCTATGTCATCGCCTTCATCACCGCCGTCATCGGCGTCGGTACGGTGCCAATCACCTGGACGCGGGTGATCGTCGATTGGTTTTCCGCCGGCCGGGGCGTCGCGCTTGGATTGGCACTCGCCGGAACCGGCGTCGCGGCGACGTTCGTACCGAGTTACACCACGTGGCTGCTGACCGACTTCGGCTGGCAGCGCGCCTATATCGGGCTTGGTCTTTTACCGCTTCTGATCGCGCTGCCGATCTCGTTCTTGTGGCTGAGGGATCGCACCGGCGGCACCCGCGCGCCGACCGCCGCCAAGCCCGCCGATGACGGTCCCTCGATCGATTTTAAGGCGGCGCTCCGCGGCTATCGTTTCTGGGTCATCAACATCGCCTACTTCCTGATCGGCATGTGCGTTGCCGCGTTGATCGGCAGCATGATCCCGATC
>VGEM01000482.1 GCA_016869315.1 Alphaproteobacteria bacterium
GCCGGCGTTGGTCTGCACGACAAAGTCGAGCGGGCGGGCATTGGTATCCTGATCCATCGGCGGCGGGATATTCGGGAACGCGAGTCCGCCTCTGATCTCGAACATCTTGCCACGCAATTCGGCAATCATCTCGTGAACCGAGCGGTCGCGGTCGGCCCAGTCGACGACGCCGGCGTAGGTAGAGGCCATCGACGGCACCGGCTGCCCGATCATGGCGAAGGCGTACATCGCTTCGGGCATGGCGACGATCATGTTCTGCATCTGGTGTGCGTAGATCGTCGTGAGCTCGACGGTCGATCCTTCGGGCATCACCAGGATACCGATCACCATGCCGCGATCTTCGGGCGGCGCCAATTCGGACGGCAGCGTGAGTAAGAAGTAACCGCTCGCACCCGCAAGGCCGGCCGCGGCGACGGCCACCAGCCAGCGCGCCTTCAATACGCCGCGGAGTGTGCGCAAATAGACGGGCTTGAGTCCATTCAGTCCGCCTTCAACGATGCGGTCGAAGACATTGGGATGAGGACGATGTTTAAGCAATCGCGAGCACATCAAGGGCGTGAGCGTCAGGGCGATAAAGCCCTACACCATGACGACGCCGGCGAGCGTCAGGGCAAACTCGACAAAGAACCGTCCGGTCGCTCCAGTCGCGAAGGCGACCGGCACGAACACGGCGGCGAGCGTGACGGTCATCGCGACGACGGCGAAGGCGATCTGCCGGCTGCCGGCGATGGCCGCCTCCATGGGCGGCTAGCCGCTTTCGACCTGGCGGTAGCAATTCTCCAGCACGACGATGGCGTCGTCGACTACGAGGCCAATTGCCAAGAACACCGACAGCAACGTCAACGTGTTGATGGAGAAGTCGAGCAAATACATCAGGAAGAACCCCCCGATCAGCGAGATCGGAATGGTCAGCATCGGAATCAAAGTGGCGCGGGCCGAGCGCAAGAACACGAAGATGACGAGCATAACCAATCCGGCCGCTTCGGCGATGGTCGTGTAGACCGACTGGACCGATCGCTCGATGAAGGCGGTCTTGTCGTAGGCCATGCCGATGTCGATGCCCGGCGGCAGCACGGCCTTGATCTTTTCCATCTCGGCCTTGACCGCACGCGCGACATCGAGCGCGTTTGCGTTCGACTGCTTGGTCACGCCGACGGCAACGCCAGGTTTGGCGTTGAACTCGGCGCGGATGCGGTCGTCCTCGGGGCCGAGCTCGACCTCGGCGACGTCGCCAAGACGCACCAGATAACCGTCCGAGTTCTTGAGCACGATTTCCCGGAATTGCTCGGGTGCGGTGAGCGAAGTGTCGGACAGAATGGTGAATTCGCGGGCGACGTTCTCGAGTTTGCCCACTGGGACTTCGATGTTCTGGGCGCGAATGGCGTTTTCGACATCCAGCGTCGTGAGTTCGTATGCGGCCAGCCGCGCGCGGTCGAGCCAAATTCGCATGGCATAGCGCCGATTGCCGACCATGCGGACGTTGGCGACGCCCGGCAGGCTTTCGAATCGCTCGGCGACTATGGTCTCGGCAATTTCCGATAACTCAAGCGATGGCAAATCGCCCAGCACGGAAATCCACATGATCTGGCCCGAGGACAAGTTGCCTTTGGCCACGCTCGGATCGAGCACCTCTTGCGGCAGCAACGAGCGCGCTTGACCGATTCGATCACGCACTTCGTTGGCGGCGAGATCAAGATCGCGCTCGACATCCATGGTGAGAACGATCTGACTCTGTTCGGATCGACTCGACGATTTCATCTGGTCGACGCCATCGACGGCGGCCAGCTGACTTTTCAAGATTTCGGTGACCTGGGTCTCGATGATTTCGGCGCTGGCGCCGGGATAGCGGGTGTTGATGGTGACCGTCGGTTGCTCGATGTCGGGATATTCGCGTAATGACAAGCGATCGATCGCAATGCCGCCGAGCAGCAGGATGAGGACATTAATCACGGTGGCCAGCACCGGACGCTTGATGCAGAGCTCAGGCAAGCCCATGGTCTAGCTGCCCACCGTGGCTGGCAGATCGACCAGATCGCCGTCGCGGACTTTGGCCTGGCCGCTGACGACGACAATGTCGCCAGGATTGAGACCGCTAGTGACTTCAACGTCGGCACCTTGCCGCAAGCCGGTGGTGACTTCGACCCGCGTGGCGCGACCGTCAATGACGCGAACGATGAACTTCTTACCGCCATTGAGAACCAAGGTTTGCTCCGGCACGAGGACGACATTCTCGCGCCGCTCCAGGATGACGTCGACGCGGGCAAACAATCCGGGACGCAACATGCCTTCGGCGTTGGGAATGACGGCTCGGATCGCGATCGAGCGGCCATTGACGTCGATCACGGGGTCGATCGCGGCGATCGATCCGGTGAAGGCGCGGCTGGGCAAAGCATCGACGCGGATCGCGATGTTTTGTCCGGCGCGCAGATCGGCCAGGTAAATCTCGGACACACGGAAGTCGACCTTGATCGGGTCGATACTCTCGATATTGATCACCG
>VGEM01000483.1 GCA_016869315.1 Alphaproteobacteria bacterium
CGCCCAACGCCTCGATCTTGGCCTTGTCCTCGGCCGACAACACCAGTTGCGACAGCGCCTTCAGCCATTCCGCGGGCAGTCGGGCGATCACGGCGGTGAGCGCGTCTTCGCTCTCCAGGCCCTTGAAGGCCTCGGCGAAGACACGATCGAACCGATCGAGCAGCCGCTCGTCTTTCACCAGAATTGTCCGCGCGAGGTAGTAGAAATTGTCGACCTGATACGCGGCGATATTCGCTTCGGTGGCCTCGATCAGGGCGAGGTACTCGGTCAGCGAGACCGGAAGCCCCGCTTTCTTCATGCCACTGATCAAGGTCGTGAACATGGCGGCGCTCTTTTAACGGCCCTCTCGGCGCGCAAGGAACGCGAGCCGCTCAAGCAAGTGAACGTCCTGCTCGTTCTTGACCAGGGCGCCGTAAAGCGGCGGCAAGGACGACTTCACGTCCTTTGCGCGGAGCGCTTCGGCCGGAATGTCGTCGGCCATCAACAACTTGATCCAATCGAGAAGTTCCGAGGTCGACGGCCGCTTCTTGAGCCCCGGCACGTCGCGCAGCTCGAAAAAAGCAGTGAGTGCGTCGCGGAGCAGGGCTTTCTTCACGCTCGGGTGATGGACCTCGACAATACGTTCCATGGTCTCGCAATCGGGAAAGCGGATGTAGTGAAAGAAGCATCGGCGCAGGAAAGCGTCGGGGAGTTCCTTCTCGTTGTTCGAGGTGATGATCACCACCGGGCGGCGCTTGGCTTTCACCGTCTCGCCGGTCTCGTAGACGTGAAACTCCATCCGATCGAGTTCCAGCAAGAGATCGTTGGGGAACTCGATGTCGGCTTTGTCGATCTCATCGATCAGCAGAACGGCGCGATCGGGATCCGAGCCGAAGGCCTGCCACAGCTTGCCGGGCTTGATGTAGTTGGCGATGTCCTTGACGCGCGCATCGCCGAGCTGGCCGTCACGCAGGCGGGCGACCGCATCATACTCGTACAGGCCATGGGCGGCCTTGGTGGTCGATTTGATGTGCCAGGCGATCATTGGAAGCTTCAATGATTGCGCGATTTCATGGGCCAGGATGGTCTTCCCCGTGCCCGGCTCGCCCTTCACCAAGAGGGGGCGTTCTAACGCGATCGCAGCATTGACCGCGACCATCAGGTCGTCGGTGGCCACGTAACTGTCGGTCCCTTCGAAACGCATCGGTCCTCGCAAATTCTGCCCGTCCGCCACCGTGCTGCGGGTCGGAACGGGGGTCAAGCGGGGTCCGGGAATCACTGCTTGCCAGAAAGCCGGAGTTGGCGGACTGTTGGCGCGTGGGGGATGCGTCTGCGAAGGGGAACGCCCGGCATGGCTCATTCGGTTCGTAAAGTCTTGATCGTCGCGGTCGCGGCAGTGATTTTGGCCGCCTGTGGCGATCCGACCAAGGAAGACATCGTCAAGAGGTCGGAAGGCATCGACACCAAGCAACAGCTCGAGAGGGTGCTTGGCCAGCCGAGCGATATTTCGAAACTGGGTCCGGTCGAAACCTGGACCTATAACGCCGCGAACGGATCGGTCGCTTTTGTCATTGCCGGCGATCGCGTGACGCTCTCAACCACTAGCGACAAGAAAGCCGCCCCCTGAAAAGTAAAAGGCCCGGCGGGGGAGGGAGTGCCGGGCCTTTTTGAAAAAGCTGCTTTTTCGAGGGGGGAGGAGTTAAGCAGCCTTCTTAGACTGGGTCGCTGACTTCTGGATGGTGGCGGCAACCGTGTTGGCCGCCGCGACATTGGCCTTTACGCGATCCGCGATCGGGGCCGACGCGTTCTTCACGATCTCGGCCGACATCTCGGCAACCTTCTTGCCATTGGTGATCATCGACTCGAAGCGCTCTTCGAACACCTTCGACTGGAACGCGACGACGTCATTGACGGTCTTTAGGGTGGCGAACTTCTTGCCGAGGTCGATCGACTCTTCGAACGACTTCGCCGTCAGATCGGCGAAATGCTTGGTCAACTGCTCGAAGCCCTTGGCGACGGTGGTGCCGCTCTTCACGAAAGCGTCGAAGTTGTCCTGCTGGAGCGCGACGAAATCCGCGTAAACCTTGTCCATGGTTCTCTGTGTCCTTGCCTGATTGAAGTTTGGGTTGAAACTCGGTGCAACGTCATATTGCAGTGCACACAAAGTAGCTCAGGTCATTTTGCAATGCAAGAATTTTTTTGCACTGCACAATTTCCTTAACCCTTAAGTGTCCAGCCTTAAGTGTCAGACACTTAAGGCCTATTAAGTGTCAGACACTTAAGAGCGCTCAAAAATTAACATATTGATTTTTATGGCTAAATTGCCGCGCGGACGGCCGCGAGCGCGGCGTCAGCTTTGGTTGGGTCGGGTCCGCCGGCTTGGGCCATGTCGGGCCGGCCGCCCCCGCCCTTGCCGCCCAGCGCGGTGCTGGCGGCTTTCACCAGCTCGACCGCATTCTTGCCGGGCGTGAGATCGGACGTGACGGCGACCACCGCCGAGACTTTGCCGTCG
>VGEM01000484.1 GCA_016869315.1 Alphaproteobacteria bacterium
TCTTATCTGATTCCGATCGCGTCGAGATAGGGCTGGATCAACGCTATCGTGCGTTCAAGGGCGCCGGCATTGGCGGCGACCTGTCGGGATGCGGCCTGGCTCATGGCCGTTCTTCGGCTGGTATCCCCCAGTAATTCGGCGGCCAGTTCGCCAAGGACTTTCGCGTCTCTTACTTTGATCGCGGCGCCGGCATTTTCGTAGGTCGCCGCGACATCGTTGAAGTTCGACATGTCGGGCCCCCACATCAGGGCGCACCCGAGTTGCGCCGGCTCGATCGGATTCTGGCCGCCGCCGACGGTGAAGCTCTTGCCCATCATCGCGATCGGACAGAGGCGGAAGAACAGGCCAAGTTCGCCCATGGTGTCCGCCAGGTAGACATCAACGTCAGCGCCAGGGAGCTGACTCAAGCTGCGGCGCGCGACTTTGAGGCCGGCAGTCGTAAATGTCTTGGCCATGTCGGATGCGCGATCGGGGTGGCGCGGAACCGCGATGGTCAACGGGCGCGGCACCCGGGCGGCAACGATCGCGTGAGCGGCGGCGACGATGGCGTCTTCGCCCGGGTGAATGCTGGCCGCGAGCCAGCGCAGCCGTGACCCGCAAGCCCGCTCGAGATCGGCGAGCTGGGACTGATTGTAACTCAATGGTCGAGCCGCGTACTTGATGTTCCCGGTTGTTGTCACCCGTGCGGCTTGAAGAGACCGGAACGCGTCGGCGTCGGCGTCGGATTGGGCGCCAACGGCGGTGATGCGGCTAAAGACCGCCGCGGCGAATCCCGGCGCTTGACGCCATCCGGCGATGGCTCGTTCAGACAGCCGGCCGTTGACGATCAGCTGAGGGATTCCGCGTGCTGCGACGGCCGTGATCGTGGTCGGCCAGATTTCGGACTCGATACGGAGTGAAAGCGAGGGTCGCCAATGGTCAAGAAACCGGCCAATCCAGCGATCGATGTCGAGCGGGGCAAATTGGTGAAAGGCATTCGTGGCGAGACGGGGCGCCATCAGGGCCGCGGAAGTCACGGTTCCCGTGGTCAGAAGCACCGCGCTGCCGCGCGAAGCCATGGCGTCGATGAGGGGAACGGCCGACAGACTCTCGCCAATGCTGGCGGCATGAACCCAGACCAGAGGGCCTTTTGGCGGTGGCAACGAGGCCTTGCCGCGACGTTCGCCGACGCGTGGCGCAAGTTCCTTGCCGGCACGCGTGCGCCGCGCAAGCCACAAGAGCAGGGCCGGCCGGAGCAATGAACCGGCGGCGCGATATGCGAACAGGGACCAGGGCTCCGACATATCCGAACCCTACGAGCGGGCGCGTGAAATTGAAACGGCCCTACCTAAGGGGCCGACTTTCGGTCAGCCGCGTTTCGTCAGAATGTCGATGATTGCGTTGGCCTTTGGCGTCGTGCCGGCATCACCGGTTTGATCGGCGATCCATTTTCTTGCCTCGGCAGCATCGATCGGATGTTTCTTCAGCAGGATGGCGAGAACGGCCTGGGTGGCGAAAATGTTTGCAGCCAAATCGTCGATTGCGCCAAGAATTGAGTCGAACTGCGAATTGCTCGTCTTGCCCATCCGATCGAGGTCATCCGCGACCTTGTTCACGAGACCTTGCACTTGGCTCATCATGAAATCGGACATCGACGTTCCCCGCTCGAAAAACCCAACGACCTGAACCACTTTGGCACAAGACGCGCGACCTTGGGATATGATTCAATGGTAAAAAAGAATTTAAGGTGCGGGCGGAGTACTTGAAATGATTCGAGTCGGAACACTGGAACTGTCGCCGCCGTGAGCGTCATCGGTATCGGATGGCAGATCGGAGTGCCGAGCGGCTGGGGCACCTACGGCACAAATCTCGCCTACGAGATCGCCCGCGCGGGTCACATGCCGCAGATTTTCTTCACCGTGGCGCGGCCGTATATGACGGAACGACAGGCAGCTTTGCTGGTGCCTCACCTTCGGTCCCAGGCGGCCAATATGGCCGCGTTCCGCGCGGGTCCTGTTCATGTGCAGGGGCCGTTGCTGCATGCGCTGGGCGATAAACTCGAGTTGGCCCCCGATCTGCGTCGGCTGACCGGGCAGCCCGAGTTTGGGGTCGTGTTCTTCGAATCCGCCGTCATTCCAAGCGAAAATTTGAATTTGGCGGAACGATTTGCAGCCATCATCGCCGGCTCGACGTGGAACGCCGATGTCCTCAAGGCCCATGGTCTGACGCGGGTGCACAACTGTCCTCAAGGTGTCGATCTCGAGATCTTCTGCCCTGGTTCTCGCCGCGGCAGGTTCGAGGGCAGGTTCGCGGTCTTCTCCGGAGGCAAGCTGGAGTACCGCAAGGGCCAGGACTTGGTCGTCGCTGCATTCAAGCGATTCCAACAACGGCATCCGGATGCGGTGTTGGTGACCGCTTGGCACAATCCTTGGCCGCAGGCGGCGAAATCGCTGGCGGTGTCGCCGCACGTGTCGAAGGCCCCCGAAACGACTTCGGATGGTGGTCTCGATGT
>VGEM01000485.1 GCA_016869315.1 Alphaproteobacteria bacterium
AGCCAGCGCGTTCAATGGCGTCGGCCGAGAACGCGGTGACGGAAACCGGAATTTCCTGCAGGCTCTCCTCGCGCTTGCGCGAAGTCACGATAATTTCTTCGATCGCCGGCGCCTGAGCCGTCTGCTGAGCTTCGGCAATGGCCGGCACGATCAACGATGCTGCCGCCGCGGCCGCCAGCAAGTGAGTCTTCCGCATGGGATCCCCCTAATATTTTGTCCACTCAAATCGGCCGCGAGACTAACGATCACAGCCTTGAAATCAAACGATTTATAGGTACCACGGCCAGCGAACGCCAGTTTTCCTATATGTATTTGATAGCCGTGGCTTGCGGGTCACAGTCCGAGGGCGCCGGGATTGACGATTCCGTCCGGATCGAGGGTTTGTTTGACCGACCGCAGCAAGGCTAGCGTCGCCGGCTGCAGTGTCTGGTCGAGGGTATAAAACTTGCCATGCTGCATGTGGGCAGCACCCACCCGCCGCAAGACATCCTTGAAACCACTGCGGATTTCGCGGGCAGCTGATGTGGCCGCGGCGTTTGCCGTCGACGAGACTGTTGCCGGCAATGGCCCCATGCCTCGTCGGTGAATTTCGGAGGGCACGTCCGACCAGTAAAGCACCGGCTCGACGATCATCATGGTCCCGGCAATGGCGATGGAGATCGAGGCATCGATCGCATGTTGTCGAAGCGTTGCCGCCTGTCCATCGAGATATGCGCCAACCGCGCGATAGGCCGACGCCGCGGTGGCAAAAGGAAACGCGCCATGGGTCCAGATTTGCAATCTGCCCTTGGGATCGAGCGGATGAGCGACGAATCCAAACGGTTGCCCGCGCACAAATTTCGGCAACACGGGATCGATCGAGGTGCCGCGTCCGGCGACGACCGCGATGACAGCCTCGGCGTGTTCTTCGGCGATCCGCTGCGACCAACCTTCGACGGTGACGTGCAAACTTGGCGCTGTCGCCGCGCCAGGCGCGCCGGCGACATACGGCGATACGCCAAGACACTCAGACGCGAGACACGTCCGTGCGACATCGGCTGCGGCCGCGATCATGTCTTCGTACCGAGCGAACGAGAACGAGGCATAGGCGATGCCACCCGGGACTGGATCGAGCTTGAGCGTCGCCGCCGCTTTGATGCCCATGGCGCCAGCGTCGGCCAAGAACAGCCCGGTCAGATCAGGACCATTGCCCCGAAAAAACGGCGCGCCTGCCCGCACCGCCCCTGACCCCGTACGCACGACCGACCCGTCGGCCAAGACCACATCGAGGCCGATCACGGAATCGATTGCCGTGCCGCGATTGGCGGCGCCAAAGAACATGGCGTTGTTCGACAATCCGCCACCGAGGGTCGAGTAGCGACCCGTCGTTGGGCCGAAACTCGGCGGCCGTAGGCGATGAGGCGCCAAGGCCGCGATCAACGTCTCCCACGTTACGCCACATTCGGCCGTGACCGTCATGTTGGCGGGCGAAATGTCGATGATGCGATCGAGCCTGCGCGTGTCGATGGTCACCGATCCGGGACGAGTCGGGACATAGCCGCCGGTGTATGACAAGCCGCCGCCGCGGGCGATCACGGCGTGTCCCGCCTTGGCGGTCGCCCGCACCACAAGCGCCAATTCATCCGTTGTGCCCGGGGCGACCACGCACATCGGAACGGGGCCCGACATGAAGAAATCGGCGGCAACAAATTGCCGCGATGCTTCGTCGCGAGCGACATGCGCATCGCCAACAATGCCTACGAGGTCAGCGATAAGTTCTTTCTCGGACATGACGAACGATCCGCTCTGGTGTACTGGAGAGCCACTGTAGCTCACTCTCGAGGACCTGCACCATGAAGGTCGCCCGATATTCACGCTGGGGAAATCCCGCCGACGTTATCGAACTCATCGATGAGCCGACGGGTTCACCCGAACCGGATGAGGTTGTTGTCGCCATCGAAGCGGCGCCAATTCATCTCGCCGACCTCTACTGCATGCGCGGGCTTGAGCGCTTCCAAATGAAGTTGCCGCACGTCCCGGGATTTGAGGGCGTGGGCATGGTGACGACCGCCGGCAACAACGTCAGCAACGTCAAAGTCGGCGATCGGGTGTTCCTGCCTCTCGCCTGCGGCGCCTGGCGCGAGGAAATTCGCTTCAAAGCGGCTGGCCTGTTGCCAGCGCCGGCCGGTGACGCTGCGCAGCTCTCATTGCTGCCGATCAATCCGCCAACGTCATACCTGGTGCTCAAGGACTTTGGCGACCTCAAGCCGGGCGATTGGGTTATCCAGAATGCCGCCAACTCGAACTGCGGCCGATATCTCGTCGAACTCGCCAAGCTCTGGGGAATCAAGACTGTCAACATCGTGCGCCGGCCCGAACTCGCCGACGACTTGAAAGCCCTCGGCGCGGACGTCGTCGTCGTCGACGGGCCCGATCTTGCGGCACGCGTCAATGCCGCGACCGGCGGCGCGCCGATCAAGCTTGGCCTCGATGC
>VGEM01000486.1 GCA_016869315.1 Alphaproteobacteria bacterium
ACGTCGGCTGGTTCCGCCGACTGGAAAAGGACACTAATTCGGGATTGAACACGTTCAGCCGCAAGGTCCGTGACGACGATCTGTTTTTCGTCAACCTCTACCGGCAGGATGTGCCCATCCTCGGATACACGATCCAAGGCGTCGTGGCCTACAATCGAAATCGCGAAGGCAACGATCCGGCGTTCTTCGACACCAACGGCTTCTTGCAACGTCCGCCCTCGATCGGATTCGAGCGCCCATCCGGCTATGACGTGGGTTATGTCGGTTTCAACGGCGACGGTCACTTCGGCCGGTTCAACCTGACTCATGCGCTTTACGCCGCGTTCGGCAATATCGACGCCAATCCGTTCACGTCGGCAACACGTCCGGAGAAGGCGAAAGTTCGCGCGTTCTTCGCCGCGGCCGAACCGTCGGTCGATTTCGATTGGATCCGGGTTCGGCTCCAAGGACTGTATTCCAGCGGCGACGGCGATCCGTTCGACAACAAGGCCCGCGGGTTCGACGCGGTGTTTCAGAACCCGCAGTTCGCCGGAGCGGAAACCAGTTATTGGATTCGCCAGCCGGTGCCGCTGATCGGCGGCGGTGGCGTGGCCCTATCGGAACGCAATGGCCTGCTGATCAATCTCAAGCCGTCCAAGGAGCACGGCCAGTCCAACTTCATCAATCCCGGCACTATCCTGCTTGGCGCGGGCGCCGATTTTGACGTACTCCCCGAGCTCAGGATTTCGGCCAACGTCAATCACATCAGCATGGTCAAGTCCGAGGTGGTCGAGGCGTTGCGAAACCAGCCGCTCTCGTCGAAGAGCGTCGGCTGGGATGTGTCGGTCGCGACCATCTATCGCCCGACGTTTATCCAAAACGTGGTCCTCAGGACTTCGAGTGCGATGCTGGTGGGCGGTGGCGGCTTCAAGGAATTGTTCCGCGCGTCCGGCCAGAACGGTGACCGCTTCTACACGGTCTTGGTCAACCTTATCCTGACATACTGACATGGTTCGCATTCTCGGTGTTCTGCTCGCTTTCTCGCTTCTGCCCGCTTCTGTCGTAGCGGCGTCCGGTGGCGAGCAGCCGCGCGACATCGTCTATCCCGTCTATCCGCCGGCGCCCCAATTGCAATCGCAACCCGAAGCCGATGCCAAGAGCGCGGGTTGCATGAGCTGCCACGTGACCACCGATCAGAAGACCATGCATGACGTGCCTGGCGTGATCATCGGATGCACGGATTGTCACGGCGGAGACGCAACCGTGGCGCTGCCGGCCGGGACGGACCGTGACAGCACGGCTTATCGAGATCATCTCGACAAAGCGCATGTACAGCCGCTGTATCCTGAAAGCTGGCACTATCCCAAGAGCCAGACACCCGAACGCACGTACACGCTGCTCAATCGCGAGAGCCCCGAGTTCATTCGTTTCATGAACCCGGGCGACTATCGCGTCGCACGCGAGGCTTGTGGCGCGTGCCACCTCGACATCATCCAGGCGGCGGAACGGAGCCTGATGGCGACCGGCGCCATGTTGTGGGGCGGCGCGACCTACAACAACGGCATCCTTCCTTTCAAAAACTACATTCTTGGAGAGGCCTATACCCGCGACGGCGAGCCGGCGAGCCTAACCAGTCCGGGCTTCGAGGAGTGGATGCAGAAAGAACGCGGTGTGTTGCCGCAGATCTATCCTCTGCCGGCCTGGGAAACGACACCGCCTGGCGACATCTTCCGCGTCTTCGAGCGCGGGGGCCGCAACATCGTCACGCAATTCCCCGAAATCGGCCTGCCCAATATCGCGACCCAGATCGGCAACATCCAGCGCCTCGAGGAACCTGGACGCCCCGACATCCGCCAATCGAACCGCGGACCGGGCACCGGCCTCAGGATCGCGGTGCCGTCGATCAACATCCACAAGACCCGCCTGAACGATCCGTTCACCTGGTTCCTGGGCACCAATGACCAACCTGGGGACTATCGATCGTCAGGATGCTCGGGGTGTCACGTGGTCTATGCCAACGATCGCTGGCCCGCCCACAGCGGTCATTATGCCGCCTTCGGAAATATGGGTGAGACGCAGACCGCCGATCCGACCATCCCCAAAAACGAGCCGGGACATCCCCTCACCCACGCGTTCACGCGCGCCATTCCGTCGAGCCAGTGCATGGTCTGCCACATGCACCAGCCGAACATCTTCGTGAACTCGTTCTACGGTTTCACGATGTGGGATTACGAGTCCGACGCACCCTCGATGTGGCCTGAGAAGCAGCATTACCCCAGCCACGATGAAATGCGCGCCACGCTGGATCGCAATCCCGAGGAAGCGGCCATCCGTGGCAAGTGGCGTGATGTCGAGTTCTTGAAGGACGTCAGCCTCAACAATCCGAACCTCAAGGATACCCAATTCGCCGACTATCACGGCCATGGCTGGAACTTCCGCGCCATTTTCAAGAAAGACCGCAAGGGCAACCTTCTCGACAAGG
>VGEM01000487.1 GCA_016869315.1 Alphaproteobacteria bacterium
GTTTCAATCAGCGCGAAGGTCGACGGCGCCAACCCGGCAACCTGCCAGAGCGGCGCCAGCAACGGACCCCAACGGAGAACATCGAGCCAGCGGCTGCCGAACATGAGATACCCGACACCGAAACCGGCGGCGACCACGGCCAGAACAATCGCCGCATGAAGCGCGCGCGCGCGGCCGATGGCGAGGACATAAAGCGGAATTAGAAAAATCAGCGACGCCAGGGCGGTGCGATCGAGCTGCACGAAAGCGACCAGGCAGGCGGCGAACAGCACCGAAATCCAGATTCGCGGACGGCCCAATCCCTGCACGACGAGGAGCGCAGCGGCGAGGTGCAGCGTCGTGCCGGCCGTGGCCGGCGTTGCGGTCGCATGAAAATACGCGGCGGCGGGCGTCACCAGAAACATGAACACGCTGGCGGCGGCGATCAACGTATTGGCGGTCAGGCGGCGGCAGAGTGTAAACAACAGCAGCGAGGACAGCGCGGTCAACCCGACCGACAGCCAGCGGGCCGTCGACGGGTCGGCGCCGACGAAAGACTGCCAAAGGCCGACGATGAACGGATACGCCGGCATCGCGCCGACGCCGTCCGCCGCGGCAAACGGCTGCACGGCGCCCGACGCATACCAGAGCGATTTGATGAGTTGGATAGCTTCGCTGCTGCCGCGGCGGCCGTTGTCGATGGTGTTGAGCGCGATCGTCGCAAAGGCTGCCGCGGCAGTTATCAGAAGCGCGCCGGCCGGCACGAGGCGGGAGATGGCGGATGGGGCCTGGCTCATTGCTACCTTATGGGGCCCGGCGCAGACAGTGGGCGGACGGCGGTATCAGCGCGGAACCAATCACGTTATAACACCTGGGCGGTAAACGCGGCCTGAACACCGATCGCGAACGCCGCCATTCTATCCTGTCTCGGCGCTTTGCCAATCATTGAGGCCAATCATCGAGGCCAATCGTCACGGCCATTCGTCACGGCAGGTCATCAGGGCCAGGCATCAGGACATCAGGTGATCGCGGATACAGCACCAGGCGTTGGACAACCGGGCGTCGAGCGAAGCGCGCCATCGTCGGCCGCGAAACGCTCAGCCCACGCCCTGCTCGCGCTGATTCTATTGATCGAGACAATCTACGCGGCTTACTTGTGCGACGTTCTTCGCCCGAGCGCTCTCGAGCAGCGTTACCTCGACATCGCCGCGGGACGTACGTTTGGATCGGTACCGCCATTCGCGGCGCTGCTTGCGACCGTCCAAGCGCTGACCGGGGGCGGCCAAACGGCGGGCCGGGCCTTGTCGATCGTCGCCATGCTGTTTGCGACCTGGATCGCCTATTCGGTCGGGCGCCGCGCCACCAACGACCCTGTTTGCGGTGCGGCCCTGGCACTGCCTTTTGCATTGTTTCCGCCTCTCACGGCGACATACGCCGCGGCGATGCCGCATGCCCTGGTCGCGGCGTTTGCTTTCGCGCTGCTGCATGATGGGTTTGCGACACACACATCGACTCAGGGCGCAGCCAGCCGCGTCTTCTTCCTCCTCAAATATGCGTTGATCGCGCTGATAGCGGCGATGTTGCACCCCCTGGGGAGCGCAATTGTCGTCATTGGTGTCGTCATCGGCGGCGCCCTCGCCGGCTGGTCGCGCTCGTGGCGCTTGAAGGCGGCCACCGCTGTCGTGGTTGCGATCGCAGTGACGGCTTCGGGCCTCGCCGGGCGCCTGCCACGCGAACCCGACCTGGCGGAGATCGGTCATGCCACGCTCGTGACGGCGCTGATCAAGCCCTACGGCATGATCTGGACCGGATTCTTCCTGAGCGGCGTAACACTTGCGGCCGGCGCGACGCGCGCGCGCTTGGGCAAGATGGGATTGCAGGCTTCCATCCTCGCGATCCTCGCCACCGTCATTGCACCGGTCGCCATGACGATCTTCGACATCTGGACCCCGGGCCAGTTCGTGACCGGAATGGGCTACCTGTTCCCTTTGTCCCTGATCGGATTCTTACCGCTGCTCATTTGGATCCGTTGGGTCATGCCGACAGTGACAGCGTTCTGGGCTTGGGTTGTTTTCCCGGTGGTCATGTATTCCTGCTTCTGGGTGGTGTTGGGCCCGATCAACGAGGACCAGTTCCCATACGCCGTGCGCGCAGTCGCGGCGGATGCCCCGTAGGCCACTCTGCCAAATCATGGCGAATCGGCCTTTATTGCAGCCTCGCGGTCAGGTCGCATGACCGAGTTTTTCGCACTTGAGAGGGCATAAAGGTCAAGATCGAAAAAATCATATAAATCATTGATTCTGAATACGTTTCTTTAACGACCTTGGCGCAAATTCCGACCCTGAACAGATGCGCGCGCAGCCCGGTGGACAAGTCGGACAGAGACCGGAATAATGACGCCAGAACACGGAGTTAGCCCCCGGTCGCGGGGGCGGTGGTCTTTGGGGCGGTACGGGCAACCCGAAT
>VGEM01000488.1 GCA_016869315.1 Alphaproteobacteria bacterium
CGCGGCGACCCGCGTCGATGACGCCTGGAACTTTTTCGGATCGCGGGCGTAGAGATCGGCATCGGCAAGCGATTCCTGCAACGTGGCGATCTCGCTCTGAAGTGCTGCGATCCGTGTCGGCAGCGTTTTGAGCGCATGGTTCTCGGCAAAACTCAATTTGGTTTTGGCCTTTGGGCGCTCAGTCGCCTGCGGCTTCGGTGTCTTTGACTTGGCGGAGGGCTCGGGGGCCGGTGCTTCGCCGCGTTGCGTCAGCATATCCGAGTAACCGCCGGCATAGACCGTCCAGCGACCGTCGCCGTCCGAGGCGATCACTGCATCGACGGTGCGATCGAGGAAATCGCGGTCGTGGCTGACCAGGATCACCGTCCCCGGGTAATCGCCGATCATCTCCTGCAGCAGGTCGAGCGTCTCAAGATCGAGATCATTGGTCGGCTCGTCCAGCACCAGCAGATTTGACGGCAGCGATAACGCGCGGGCCAGCATCAAGCGCGCCCGTTCGCCGCCCGACAGCGCCGAGACCGGGCTTCGCGCCTGTTCGGGCGTGAATAGAAAGTCCTTCATGTAACCGACGACGTGCCGGCGCGAGCCGGCCACTTCGACCGTGTCCCCCAGGCCCCGAGTCAGCGACTCCTTAAGGGTCAGGTCGGGGTCGAGGTCGTCGCGGCTCTGGTCGAGGGTTACCATTTCGATGCCGGCGCCGCGCTTGATCGTGCCCGTGTCGGGCGCGAGGGCGCCGGTCAGCAGTTTCACCAGCGTCGTCTTGCCCGCGCCGTTCGGCCCGACAATGCTAATACGATCGCCGCGCTGCACGCGCACCGACAGGTCGCGCACCACCGGCGCCGCGTTGCCGTAAGTTTTGCCAATGCCGACGGCCTCGACCACCAGTTTGCCCGACTGCTCGGCCTCGGAGACCGCGAGATTGACTTGCCCTTGCGGCCGGCGACGCGCGCTGAATTCGGCGCGCAACTGCGCAAGACGCGCCATGCGTTTGACGTTGAGTTTGCGCCGCCCCGAGACGCCATGCACCACCCAGTCTTCCTCGCGGGCGATGCGGCGGTCGAGTTTGTGGGCGGCGATTTCTTCCTGCTCCAGCACCTCGTCGCGCCAGGGCTCGAACGCGGCAAAGCCCTTGTCCACGGCGCGCGCGACGCCGCGATCGAGCCAGACGGTCGACGTGGTGAGGTTCGTCAGGAACCGGCGATCGTGGCTGATCAGCACCAACGCTGACGACATGGCCGCCAGTTCCCGTTCCAGCCAGGCGATACCGGGCAGATCGAGATGGTTGGTCGGTTCGTCGAGCATGACGATGCCAGGCTGCGGCGCGAGGGCGCGGGCCAGCGCCGCGCGCCGTCGTTCACCGCCAGAGAGTTGGGCGGGATTCTCGGCTCCGGTGAGGCCAAGGTCCGCCAGCAGCGCACGCGCGCGGTACGGGTCGTCGGTCTCGTGCAAGCCTGCCGAGACGTAATCCAAAACACTGGAATATCCTGACAGATCAGGCTCTTGCGGCAGATAGCGCATCGCGATGCCGCGCCGCAGTATGCGCTCTCCGGTCGCGGGCTCGATCATTCCGGCGGCAATTTTGAGCAAGGTCGACTTGCCCGAACCGTTACGTCCAACCAAGGCAATGCGCGCATTCTCATGCACCGCCATCTCGGCGCCCGCCAGAATCTCAGGACCGCCAAAGCCGTGATGGATGTTAGCGAGGAGTAGAAGAGGGGCGGCCACGGGTTAGATCAGGCGCTCTTAAGTGTCCGACACGTAAGGATCTCTGAACCCATTCGTGATCGGGTAGCGGTAGTCGCGGCCAAAGGCGAGGCCGGTGATCTTGACGCCCGGTGGCGCCTGGCGGCGTTTGTATTCGGCCGCCGACAGCAGTCGATAGACGCGGGCGACGACAGCCGGGTCGTGGCCGCGCGCCGCCACTTCGGCGACGCCCATTTGCCGGTCGATCAGGCCTTCGAGCATATCGTCGAGCTTGTCGTAGGGCGGCAGCGTGTCCTGATCGGTTTGGTTGGGCTTCAGCTCGGCCGTCGGCGGCTTGGTGATGACCCGCTCGGGCATCACCGGTCCTTTGGGACCGAGCGCGCCGTCTGGCCTGTGGGCATTTCGCCACCGGCAGAGCGCGAACACGGTCGTCTTGTAGACATCCTTGATCGCTGCGAAGCCGCCGCACATGTCGCCGTAGAGCGTGGCATAGCCGGTCGACATCTCGCTCTTGTTGCCGGTCGCCAGGACTATCTTGCCGAATTTGTTCGACAGCGCCATCAGCGTCATGCCGCGCGCGCGCGATTGCAGGTTTTCCTCGGTGATGTCGGCCTTGGTGCCGGCGAAGTGCGGTGCCAGCATCTTGGCGTATGTCTCCATCGCCGGCCCGATGTCGATGGTATCGAGTTTCGCCTTGGTCAGCTTGGCTACCGCCGCGGCATCCTCAAGGC
>VGEM01000489.1 GCA_016869315.1 Alphaproteobacteria bacterium
TGGTCCGCCGACAACGCGCGCATGTGCTCGTCGGTGAGCGCCGAAAGCTGCGAGAATGCCAGGCCGGAGAGCTGTTGCGATGACAGCGCGCCGATTTGCCCCGTCGACATTTCGGCAATTACTTCCGTCGACAGTGCTCGCAACTGCGTGGTCGAAAAAGATCCAATGTCGGTTGCGCTCAAGGCGGCAATGCCGTCGGCGTCGAACCCCGAAACTTGTGTTCTGGTCAATACCGAAAGTTGATGTTCGGTCAGCGCCCCGAGGAAGCGATCGGACGCATCGGCAATGTGCGTGGAGGTGAGGCCGGCCAGTTGATCGTTCGAGAGCGACATGATCTTGGTGTTGTCGAGAGCATTGATCTGTTCGCCCGTGAGATTTGCGATATGCGCCGACGAGAGGCCGGCAAATTGCGTGACGCTCAAGCCGACGAGGCCATTGACGTTGAGCATATCGATATTGGACGTGCTCAGCGCCCCGATATGGCTCGCCGACAGCCGCTCAAGTTGGGTTGTCGCGATCGATTCGAGGATCGACATCCCGAAGCCAGCCACTTGCGAGGTCGAGAACTGGCCTATTTGGGTTGTCGTAAAGCGGAAAAATGTCGCGGCCGAGATGCCTGATAGGGCCGTCGAAGAAATCGCCGCGATCTCGCCTTGCGAATAGCCTTGAATGATGGATGACGCGAGCGTGTTGAGTCGTGTCGCCGTCATGTGACCGAGGGACGGCGTGTTCAGAAGAGGATTGGGGCCGATCAGAGAATTAAACTGGGCATCATTGAATCGCTGCAATTGCGTGAACGACAGTGCGCCAACGATCGTCGTGGTGAACGCAGAAAGCTGAGTTGTGCTGAGGCCGGACATGGCCTGGGAACTCAGGCCCTGCAGTTGGGTGAACGTGATTTGTCCGACCTGACTCGGCGTGATGCCGCTCAACTGATTGGAGTTGAGGACAGCGATCATTGTCGGCGTGAGCGCGGCAAAAAGCCCCGGGGTCAGCGCGCCAAAGGTGGTGGACGAGATTTCCGCGAACTGGGAGGTCGAAAGCGACAACAGCTGGGTTGTCGACAATCCGTTCAATTGTGTTGCGTTCAGTGGCATGGCTTCCGCCGTCTCTGGCTCCGTTCTGGAGTATTGGGGTCATATCATAAGAGGGAAATGTGGCGCCGAAACGTTAACCCTTGGTTCAAATTGCGCAATTTTCCCAGATTCATGGGCTGTTCTAAGTCATTGAAAAATCAACAAACCAATCCGCCGGTCCAGAGATTAACGATTGCCGGCCGATGCGGTTGCGCCAATGGGCGCCGAATGGACCGATTTTTCGACATGCCGATGTGATGAAGGTCAACGAATCGACCGTGGCGCGCTTTCAGGATGATCCCGACGGTGACGCCATGTCCGAACTCCGCACGATCGCCGGGACGCATCCCCACATTCTTGTGGTCAATGCCAGTCAAAAGCTTGGCGCGCTCATCGAGCGCTATTTGTTGATCAGTGGAGCGCACGATGTCCGTTTCGCCCGCTCACCACTCGATGCGCTTCAGGTGCTGCAGGACCGGCGACAACAGGTTGATTGCATGGTTTGCGGATATGACACGGCGCCGATCAACGGCCTCGAATTTCTTTGCGCCTTGAGAAACGGCCGCTATGGCAGTGGGCCCAGCATTCGCACGATACCGTTTGTCCTGACGGTTGTGCGTCAAAATCCGGCTCTCCAGGCGATCGCTCGCGACATCACGGGTGTCGCCGTACTCGTCCATCCGTTCGATCGCGACATGCTCGTGTCCGCGGTGAAATCGGTGCTGACTCCGCGACCCCTCGTGGTCGAAAGCAAGGGCGCCGCGGTACCCGCTCGCGAATGGTCACAGCGATATCATGTCGACGGAAGACCGGAAGCGTCCGGCCACATCAATCGCGTGGTTAGTCCGGCGCCCGATAGGCAGGTCAGATTCGTCGCGCAGACGGAAAACCGGGTCGCCGAGTTCACGACCCTCAACTTGGCCGTGGGATGGCTGAAGAACGAACTCAGGTGTCCGGGCTAACTGATCAAAGGCTAGGCTTCGGCAGGAAGGCCGCCAGCCGGTAACGCGCGGCCCCTTTGCGCAACGGCAGAATGTCGTTCTGGAAGGTGTCCGAGTAATGGAACTTCTCGAAAGCTTCGATGCATGGCCATTCCGAAAGGGTCATCGTCGTATGGTCCGGCCATCGACCGGCAAGAACTTTTTCAGGTACGCCGGTGAAGATTCGCTGGAAACCGTGACGGGCCGTCAGTCGCGATCCGGCAAGGGCCTTTCGGTAGATCTCGTATTGCGCCGGATCGGTGATGGTGTTGACGCCGAGCAACAGGATTGGCGCATCGCATTTCGGCGGAATCAGGTCGGGGGGCGAGCCCGTGCCCTCGTTTTGAGTCGGC
>VGEM01000490.1 GCA_016869315.1 Alphaproteobacteria bacterium
AAGCCCGAGACCATCAACTACCGGACCTTCAAGCCCGAGCGAGATGGATTGTTCTGTGCCCGCATCTTCGGCCCCGTGGCCGACTGGGAATGCTTGTGCGGCAAGTACAAGCGCATGAAGCATCGCGGCGTTATTTGCGATAAGTGCGGCGTCGAAGTCACGCTGTCGCGCGTTCGCCGCGAACGCCTCGGCCACATTGAACTCGCCAGCCCGTGTTCGCACGTGTGGTTCTTCAAGGGCCTGCCGTCGCGTATCGGCTACCTGCTCGATATCACGCTGCGCGACCTCGAGCGCGTGCTGTATTTCGAGGCCTACGTCGTGGTCGATCCGGGCGCAGTCGCCGAGTTGAGCCAGGGCGAAGTGCTCAGCGATGAGCGCAAGCGCCAGCTCGACGAAGAGTATCGCGGCAAGTACACCGCGATGATGGGCGCCGAGGGCATCAAAGAACTGCTGAAGAAGGTCGACGTCGAGTCGCTCTCGGTGGAAATCCGCGAGCGGATGAAGACCGAACAGTCTCAGCAGAAGAAGCTGAAGTTTGCCAAGCGCCTGCGCGTCACCGAGTCGTTCCGCAAGTCCGGCAACAAGCCGAACTGGATGGTTCTCGACGTGCTCCCGGTGATCCCTCCGGAACTGCGTCCCCTGGTGCCGCTCGACGGCGGCCGTTTTGCGACGTCCGATCTCAACGATCTGTATCGCCGCGTCATCAATCGCAACAACCGGCTCAAGAAGCTCATGGAGCTCCACGCGCCGGACGTGATCGTGCGCAACGAAAAGCGCATGTTGCAGGAAGCGGTCGACGCGCTGTTTGACAACGGCCGCCGCGGCCGTGTGCTGCGCGGCGCCAACAACCGCCCTCTCAAGTCGCTGTCCGATACGCTCAAGGGCAAGCAGGGCCGTTTCCGCCAGAACCTGCTCGGCAAGCGCGTCGACTACTCGGGCCGTTCGGTCATCGTGGTGGGCCCGGAGCTCAAGCTCCACCAGGCCGGCCTGCCGAAGAAGATGGCGCTTGAACTGTTCAAGCCGTTCATCTATCATCGCCTCGAACAGCGCGGCCATTGCACGACGATCAAACAAGCCAAGGAACTCGTCGAACAACAGGACGCGGTGGTTTGGGACATCCTCGAAGAAGTGATTCGCGATCACCCGATCATGCTGAATCGCGCTCCTACCCTTCACCGTCTCGGCATCCAGGCGTTTGAGCCTGTGCTGGTGGAAGGCAAGGCGCTCCGCATCCATCCGCTCGTCTGCACGGCGTTCAACGCCGACTTTGACGGCGACCAGATGGCCGTCCACATCCCGCTGTCGCCCGAAGCGCAGATTGAAGCCTCCACGCTCATGCTGGCGGCCAACAACATTCTGTCGCCCGCGCACGGCGCGCCGATCGCTGTCCCGTCGCAGGACATGGTGCTGGGGCTGTACTACCTGACCAAGTCCCGCAAGGGATCCAAGGGCGAAGGCCGCATGTTCGCCTCCACCGACGACGTGCTGATTGCGCTCGAAATGGGTGAAGTGGAAACGCTCACGCCCATCAAGCTGCGCTACACCGGCAAGGTCATCGATCTGGTGAAGGCCTTCGACAACCAAGCCATCAACCAGGCCGAGCCCATCGACTACGTCAAGCAGTACATGGACACCACCGTCGGCCGCGTCATTTTGAATGACGTGCTGCCGGAGAACATGGCGTTCATCAACGGCCTGCTGAAGAAGAAGGGGCTGTCGCAACTGCAGCACTGCTACCTGCGCTTTGGTCTGCACACCACTGTCCACATGCTCGACGAGATCAAGGCGCTGGGCTTCCTGTACGCCACGCGCGCCGGCATCTCCATCGGCATCGACGACATGGTGGTGCCGTCCACCAAGAAGGCGCTCGTCACCGACGCCGAGAAATCCGTCATGGAGGTGCAGTCGCAGTACCTCGAAGGCGCCATCACGCACGGCGAACGCTACAACAAGATCATCGAAATTTGGTCGAAAGTCACCGAGCGCGTCTCCGAAGAGATGTTCAAGAAGATGGAGACGGACGACCGGACCGGCGCCTATCTCAACCCGATCTACATCATGGCTGACTCGGGCGCCCGCGGTTCGCGCCAGCAGATCCGCCAGCTCTCCGGTATGCGCGGCCTGATGGCCAAGCCGTCCGGCGAAATCATCGAAACCCCGATTACGGCCAACTTCCGCGAAGGCCTGAACGTGCTGCAGTACTTCATCTCCACGCACGGCGCGCGTAAGGGCTTGGCCGATACGGCGCTCAAAACGGCGGACTCGGGCTACCTCACCCGCCGCCTCGTCGACGTGGCGCAGGACGTCATCATCACCGAACGCGACTGCGGCACGCCGGAAGGCATCGAAGTCGAGGCCATCACCGAAGCGGGCGAAACCATTGAACGCTTGGGCGATCGCATCGT
>VGEM01000491.1 GCA_016869315.1 Alphaproteobacteria bacterium
GACCCTCGGCAATCCGTATTCGTCCGTCGGCCCGCCCGGATCGACCACGTGGTCGGCGATCTTCGACGCCCTGACCGGGCTAGACGCCGACAACAAGCTGGTCCCTGCCCTGGCCCTGTCGTGGAAACCGACTGGCGAGCGCACTTGGGAGTTCAAGCTCAGGCCCAACGTGAAATTTCACGACGGCAGCGACTTCACCGCCGAAGACGTGGTCGAAGTCATCACCAGCATGAAGACGCCGGAAGGGCAGCGGTTCATCGCCGCGACCGAGCTTCGCATCGTCGAAAGCGTGCGCGCCATCGATCCGCTGACCGTGGAGTTCACCACCGTCGAGCGCGACGCGATCCTGCCGAAGCGGCTGAACATCATCATGATCGTCGAGCCCGGCGCCTGGAAGCGCCTTGGCCCCGAAGGCTTCGGGCTGACGCCGGTCGGGACCGGGCCCTTTATCCTCAAGGATTGGGGCCGCGCCTCGGGTCGGGTGGTGATGGACGCCTTCAAGGACTCCTGGCGCGTGCCAAAGGAAGTCACAAGACTCGAGATCGCCCTGATCGCCGACACCGCCGCGCGCACCCAGGCGATCATGGCCGAACAGATCGACATCGCGGTCGCCCTCAACCCCGAGGATGCGACCATGCTCGAAGGTCGCGGCATCCGCCTGCAATGGACGCCGTCATCGGTGGTCATGAGCCTCGCCTTCCGGACCGAGCGGCCCGACGCATCGCCCCTCAAGGACAAGCGCGTCCGCCTCGCGCTCAACATGGCGGTCGATCGGCAGGCCATCGTCGACGGTATTCTTGGTGGAATGACGCGCGTGTCTTCCCAGGGCACCACCGCCGAGACCGTGGGCTACAACCCCAACCTCGCGCCCTATCCGTTCGACCCCGCCAAGGCAAAGGCGCTGCTGGCCGAGGCCGGATATCCGAACGGCCTCAAGCTGACGTCCATGGTCCTCACCAACCTTGGCATGTCGGACACCGCCATCTATCAAAAAATGGCCGACGATCTGGCGAAAGTTGGCGTCCAGCTCGAACTGCGCTCATCGACCTTTGCCAACTGGCTGCGGTTGTATTCCACCGGCGAGTGGGGCGATGTCGATGCCCTCTCGCTCACCTGGAACGCGGCACCCTTCGGCGATGCCATCAGGCCAATCGAATACTTCTCGTGCCTCAAAGCCGCGCCTTTCTTTTGCGATCAAAGCATGATGCCGCTGATCAAGGCCAGCAATCGCGAGATGAACGAGGCTAAACGGGAAGATTTGTTGCGCCAGGTTATGGCCGCCTATCACGACATCGTGCCGGCCCTGTGGTTGGTGGACTTCAACAATCTGCTGGTCGTGTCGGGTCGCGTCGAGAACGTGATCAGCCGGTCGATCGGAATCGAGTTCGAAAACGTGACATTTACGAAGTAGCGGAACGGATCGCGAATGCCCCGCTTCGACGACGACGATCAGCCCCAGTCGCGATCCAAGTTGCGGCCGCAATCGCCACCTTCGCCTTCACGCCGGTCGGCATTAAAGTCTGCGGGCCTGGGCGTTGTCGGTCTGGCTGGGCTCGGCGTTGCCGGCATCGGCGCGCGCGCATATCAAAGTGGCGCTTTTGGCGATCTCAATGGCGGCCAGGCCTTCGATCCCTGGCGCCACTGGGACAGGATCATTGCCAATCCGCCGCCGTTGCCGCCGAAACCCGAACCGGGTCAGGAGCAGAAGGAGCCGCCCTACGATCTGTCCGGCGCACTGGCCGCCGGCGTTCTCGCCGCAAGCCCGCACAACTCCCAGCCCTGGCGTTTCCGTGTCGCCAACAATGTGGTCGGGCTATTCGCCGATGAACAACGCGCCCTTGGCGTCATTGATCCGTTCAAGCGCGAACTCAATATCGGCCTCGGTTGCACGCTTGAGAACCTTCTGGTCGGCGCGCGCGCCGCCGGGTTCTCGGCGATTCACAATCCCTTTCCGGAAGGGCCCGACGACGCCGAGATTGCGCGGATCACCTATTATCGCGCCGGACAGAGCGTATCCGACGATGCGCGTGTCATCGGCCGGCGACGCACCAATCGCGGCCCCTACCAGCCGGGGCGCGCGATCGAGCGCAGCGTTCTCGACGCGTTCGACAGTCTCGTGCCTTCGGCCAAGGTGTCGATCGGATGGATCGATCCCATCACCGAGCCAGGGGCAGCCTTGAGCAACGCAACACTCGCGGCAACGGAAGCGTTCGTCGCCGACCGCGAGATGCTGGCCGCCAGCAATGCCTGGTTCCGACACGAACTCGCCGAGATCGAACAAAAGCGCGACGGCCTCACGACAATGACCGGCGGCACATCTCATGCCCTGCTTCGCACCGGCCTGATGCTGCCCGGGTCGATGATCGGCGATCCGCATGACACGTGGATC
>VGEM01000492.1 GCA_016869315.1 Alphaproteobacteria bacterium
GGGTAAGACCTATGACCAGCAACGCGTTCGTCAATCCAAGGGCCGATGCGAGGTATCGCCGGATCGCCATCGCGGCGATGTGGCTTGCCGCGCTTGGGGTTGTCGCGACATTTCGCGACTACGGCATAACCTGGGACGAACATGTTCAGCACATCTACGGGGAACGGCTGCTCGCTTTTTATGGCAGTCTTTTCAGCGACCGCAGTGCCTTTCATTTCGACAATTTGTATCTCTACGGCGGCTTGTTCGACATCCTCGCAGCTCTTGTCGCCATGTTGCTGCCAGGCGACCTCTATGAGTTAAGGCACTTGGTCGGCGGACTGTTCGGTGTCTTTGGTTTGTGGGGGACGTGGAAGCTGACTGGCGCGTTGGCCGGTGACCGTGCCGGCGCCATCGCGGTCGTCTTGCTCGCCACTTCGCCGCTGATGATCGGGCATAGCTTCACAAATCCAAAAGATGCCCCGTTGGCCTGGTTGACCATCTGGGCCTGTTACTTCGTTTGCCGCGCCATCAGCGAAGCGCCAACAGTGAAGCCGGGAACCATCCTTGGACTCGGCGTGGCCATAGGGGCGGTTTTGGGTCAGCGGATTATTGGCGGGCACCTCGTGCTGTGGGCTCTCTTGGTCGTGGCGGTATGGCCTTTCGTCAATCGTGCGAATGCCGATCGAGCGAGCGCCCTTCTCAAGGCCGGAGCGTTAGCCGTGCCGATCGCTGTGCTGGTGATGGCTTTCTTTTGGCCGTGGTCGGTCCAGGACACGGGTAATTCCATTGCTGCATTGGCCGAATTCTCGCGTTTCCCATTCGAGACCGAATTTCCATGGAACGGCGTCATCATCAAATCGACTGATGTGCCGACACTATACGTTCCGCGGTTGCTCCTCGTGCAACTCTCCGATGCGGCGATCTTGGCGATCGTCCTCGCCCTCGTCGGGTTTGCCACGACAACGGGCAAGGATTTCATCCGAGAGCGCGCGCCCGCGCTTGCATTTCTCGCTTTGTGCGCAATGGGCCCGCTAATTGTTGCCATGATCACGAAGCCGACTCTCTACAACGGCCTCCGGCATTTCTTGTTTGTTATACCGCCGATCACGGTCCTATCGGCAATTGGCGCCGATCGACTGATCCTTCGTATGGAAGCCGGCGCGCGGCGGCCCCCGGCGACGGGCGTAGTCCTTGCGTTGGCGTCGCTCGCCATGTTTGCAGCCATCGAGACCGTTCGCCTGCATCCGTACGCGTACGTCGCCTTCAATCGTCTGTCGGGCGGCATCGGCGCCGCCAAGGGGCGCGACGAGCTCGATTACTGGGGCGCATCGCTGACTGAGTTGGCGCGTGATGTGCGGGCCTATGCCGCCAACGACGATGCATTGGCCAAGTCTTCCGCCATCAAGACGTTTGTCTGTGGCCGCCAAGAGTCGACCGCGCACACCCTCGGCGATCGTTTTGAAATCGTCAACGACCTCGCCGCCGCAGACATTTACCTGGGTATCGACGAGAGGGTGTGCGCCGAGACCTTCAACACTTCGGGTGCCGTGATCGGTGAAGTCCGTCGCGACGGCGCGCTGCTTGGGAAGGCTGTCCGCCTCAAGTGATCAAAGCATCGCCGACATTCGGGTAACGGAAAGTCCACGGTGCGCCAGAACGGCGTCGAACCGATCGCTGGAGAGAAATCGATACTCGGCCTCGCGTGCCGACGCATGGGCGATCGGTTCCTCGCCGTCAGTCGAGGGATGAACGATCACCAGCGGCCGCGATCCCAATACCGCGACAAAGCGCTCGAACAACGTTCCATAGTCGCTACGGGAATCGAAGTCGTAGAGTCCGCTGAACCCCTCGTTGCCGCGCGCAGACGTGGACCGGTCGAGCGCGGCGATCAAGAGCGATTTTGCCACAGACACGCCGCGCCCATGCATTCGCCTGAAAGGTTCTTGGACAGTTCTGATCCAGGCGTTTGGGGCGTGCCGGGTCATCGCTTCGCGCACGAGGTCGCAGATCCCGGGCAGTACATGCGCGTGCAGGTGACCATCGACATGGTCTGGCGGCCGTCCGAAGGCGTCGCGAAACGCCAAGAACTGGCCGTCGATCTCTTTCCTGGCCTCGTCGATCGGGATCGTGCCAAGGAGACTCTGGACAATGAGAGTGGTGATCGGCGGCAATCGGCCTGCCGGCGCAAGCCGCGAGCGACCGGTCAATGGCGACTCGTCAACCAGTGTCAGGTGCAGGCCGATATCGATATCAGCATTTCCGTCGCGCAAGGCTGCAGCCGCCAGTGGCCAGCGCGGCGATGTCGTCATGCAGCTGGTCGCCGAAATCCGCCGTTGCGCCGCCAATGCGACGATGGCCCGGTCGATGCCAGGGCTCATGCCAAAGTCGTCGCCGCAGATCGCAATG
>VGEM01000493.1 GCA_016869315.1 Alphaproteobacteria bacterium
GCCGCGCGCCGATGTTTCAGTATGTTGAAAGCCCATGACGCGGTTTATTTTTATCACCGGCGGCGTGGTCTCTTCCCTCGGAAAAGGTCTCACATCGGCGGCTCTTGGCGCGCTGCTGCAGGCGCGCGGTTACAAGGTTCGGCTGCGCAAGCTCGACCCGTATCTCAACGTCGATCCGGGCACCATGAGCCCGACTCAGCACGGCGAGGTGTTCGTCACCGACGACGGCGCCGAGACCGATCTCGATCTCGGCCATTACGAACGCTACACCGGCGTTGCCGCGCGGCAATCGGACAACGTCACGACCGGGCGGATCTACTCGACCGTGATCGCCAAAGAGCGCCGTGGCGACTACCTCGGTGGGACCGTGCAGGTGATTCCGCACGTCACGGATGCGATCAAAGAGTTTGTTCAGAAAGATATCACCGACGAGGACTTCATCCTGGTCGAGATCGGCGGCACGGTCGGCGACATTGAGAGCCTACCGTTCCTCGAAGCCATCCGTCAGCTCGGCAACGAGCTTGGCCCCGAGCGCAGCATGTTCATGCACCTGACCTTGGTGCCATTCATCTCGGCTGCGGGCGAACTCAAGACCAAACCGACGCAGCACTCTGTGAAAGAGCTGCTCGGCCTTGGCATCCAGCCGCAAGTTCTGGTTTGCCGCATGGAACGGCCGCTGCCGCCGTCCGATCGCAGGAAGATCGCGCTGTTCTGCAACGTCAAACCGGAGGCCGTGATCGCGGCTCTCGACGTCGATTCCATTTACGCGGTGCCGATGGCTTATCACGCCGAGGGCCTCGACGTGCAGGTTTGCAAACACTTTGACCTTCTGACCGACCAGGAACCCGACCTGTCGCGATGGCGCGAAATCGTCAGACGAATTCGGGAGCCCGAAGGCCAGGTCACCATCGCGATCGTCGGCAAGTATGTCCAACTCAAGGACGCGTATAAATCCCTGAGCGAAGCATTGGTTCACGGCGGTATCGCCAACAACGTCAAGGTCAATCTCGATTGGATCGATTCCGAGATTTTCGAGCGCGAAGACGCCGTGAAATATCTCGAACACGTCCACGGAATCCTCGTGCCGGGCGGTTTCGGTGAGCGTGGCGCCGAGGGCAAAATTCGCGCTGCCCAATTCGCGCGCGAACGCAATGTGCCGTACTTCGGAATCTGCTTTGGCATGCAGATGGCCGTGATCGAAGCGGCGCGCAACGCGGCCGGAATCGCCGATGCCAGCTCAACCGAATTCGGCCCGACGCCCAACGCCCTGGTCGGTCTGATGACCGAGTGGACCAGGGGTAACGAAGTTCAGACGCGCGACGCCGGCAGCGACAAAGGCGGCACCATGCGGCTTGGCGCATACCCCTGCGTGCTGACGCCCCACTCGCAGGTTGCCGAGATTTACGGTCAAAGCAGCATCAGCGAACGCCATCGGCATCGGTATGAAGTGAACATCAATTTCAAGCAGCGTCTCGAAAAGACGGGCATGAAGTTTTCGGGGATGTCGCCCGACGGCGTACTGCCCGAGATCATCGAGTACCCTAATCACCCTTGGTTTATCGGCGTGCAGTTCCATCCCGAGCTGAAATCGAAGCCTTTCGCGCCGCATCCCCTGTTCACGTCGTTTATCGGCGCCGCGCTCGAACAGTCGCGACTGGTGTGAGCGCGTGAGCCGCTATCCGGAAACCTATCGGCGTTGGCAGCAAAATCCGGAGGCTTTCTGGGCGGAAGCGGCCCAGGGGGTTAGCTGGATCAAGCCCTACCAACAGGTCCTTGACGCGGCCAACGCGCCATTCGTGCGCTGGTTCCCCGGCGGCGAACTCAACACCTGCGACAACGCGCTCGACGTCCACGTCGACGCCGGACATGGCGGGCGCACGGCGCTGATCTACGACAGCCCGCTTGCCAGGACCGTACGTTCGTTCACCTACCGCGAACTGCGCGACGCGGTGGCCAAGGTCGCCGGCATGTTGCGGGGCTATGGCGTTGGACGCGGTGACCGCGTCGTCATTTACATGCCGATGGTGCCGGAAGCGGTGATGGCCATGCTGGCCTGCGCCCGGTTGGGTGCCATTCATTCCGTCGTATTCGGCGGATTTGCGGCGCGCGAATTGGCCGTTCGCATCGACGATGCCAAGCCCAAGGTCATCGTCAGCGCATCGTGTGGTCTCGAACCGGGACGGGTCGTCGCCTACAAGCCGCTGCTCGACAAGGCGATCGAGCTCGCCGCGCACAAGCCCCATTATTGTTTTGTCCTTCAGCGCCCGCAGTTGCAGTGCGACCTCGTCCCCGATCGCGATCTCGACTGGGCGACGCACTACGGCAGGGCGCCGATGACCGATTGTGTGCCGGTCGCATCGAATCACCCTGCTTACATTCTCTACACGT
>VGEM01000494.1 GCA_016869315.1 Alphaproteobacteria bacterium
TCCGGGGCGACGCCATCAATCGATCGACTTGCCGGGCGAGACCGGACTCCGTGTGCAGTTCGCCCTTGTCCGCCGCGTCGAGCAACGCGACATCGGGCGTCGTGTTCCACAACAAGAAGCTGAGGCGCGCCGCCTTGGCGTGGCCGGTCAGGCGAATTTCGCCGGCGCGGTCCGGGTCGGGTTCGGTCGTGTCGACGATGTGCAGAAATTGCGGCGACGACAGCATGGCCGACAGCCCTTCGGCGATGCCTTCGTAGAAATCGCCGGACGTGGCCGCGGCGTCGTGTGCCGCCTTGACCAGCGTTCGATGCTCCTGCTCGCTCAAGTCTCGGCGATAGATGAGCCTGCCGACCTGGCTCAGGAACGTGCCGGCGCAGGCGTCGTCGGCCGCGGTTGTGGCCGCTGGACGGCAGGACATCAGATCGTCGCGATTGTCGACTGCAACGACTTGCGCGGCGATCGAGCGCGCCAGCTCGTAGAATCGCTCGAATCCGGTTGGCGTGATGTGCGACACGCGAGCGCCGATCGCAATCAAGCCGTCCGTGCGCTGCAGAGGATCGAACTGGCCACCAACGACGATGTGTTCGCCAAACACGTCGGAAATGATTGAGGCGTACTGTTCCTGGGTCAGCCGACGCATGTCAGGCGCGCTGCCCTTGATCGAGGGCTCGCCGTCGCCGCAACCGGACACGGCGATCAACGTCGCGACCGCAATTCCGTAGTTAAACCCAGATCTCATCGCCCGTTGTCCTCAGTTCTGCGAGACTTGCTGGTTCGGCTTTTTGACGAAGGCCGCGTAACCGGTCACGCGAAAACTCGACGACAGCGTCGTGCACTTGCCGTTCTCGTCGGGGTGGCCGTCCGCCAGTTTCCAGGCGTACTCGGCAAGACCCGGACAACTGTAGCCGGCGGTCGAGATCACCGCGCCGACACCGGTCGCGTGATAAACGAACTGCTCGACGTCATAGTAACCGTTGATGAAGCCCGTGATTTTCTTGCCGTCCTCGGAGACTTCGAGATCAACCGATGCATCCTTGATGATCGGATGCATGAAGTTGTAGTTGCCGTAGAACGGAAATCGCGCCCTTGAGCTTGTGGCCGTACCGCTGCAGACCGTCGGGACTGACATCGATGCGGTACGTGGTGAATGGCAGCGGCTGGCCGGTGGGGTCGAGCGCGAATTGATCGACCGAACGATAGATGGTGAGGGTGACGTCGTCGTCATTCCGGGCGTCGTCGACGTCGGTGACTTCGATCAGCGTGATCCCGAGACCGCTGGTGCCGCGCATTTCATTGGCATTGATCTCGAAGATGCCATCGGCGCGAAAGCCGTAGATGCAACCGAGCAGCCGGTACATCTGATTGTCGACGCCGGGTTCGCCCCAAACGCCGGTGAAGTTATCGTGGGCGCATGTTTTCGCGGTCGCCTTGCCGGTCGTGTCGCCATCGAGATTGGCGCCGAACGAGGTCTTGCCCTCGACTGTCAGGAACTGTGGGTCCTTGATGGAATAAGGGTTGAGGCAGACGTTCTCGTTGCCGGGCCCGCGCCCGAGCGACAAGCCCCAGCGGTTGAGCGTGTGAATCAGTCCGTTCTCGGTCAGACGCGCGCGCTCTTCCTGCGACGGCAGCGAACGCCACCAATACTCGTCCCCTGAAATGTTGAGGCCAAGCGGACACTCGTCCATGAACTTGGTCTCGTACACCGCCGTGAACCAATCACGGATCACGAACCCGAGCGTGCGGCCGGGCGGCGGCGCGGCGAACGCCGTTTCCGAAACGCCGGCGATCAGAGACGCGGCGAGCATTAAGGTTGGCGTTTTCATGGGTCGATCCCGTTTCAGTCCTGCGGCCAGCGACGCACCAGTTTACCACGATTGCGGCGTAACGACGGCCCCGGATTCACGGGTTTTATCGCTGCGTGGACGGAACGGCCCGGCCCTACTGGGTCGGCACATCCGTGCGAATTCGCATGATCGGCGCACGCAACTCGCCGTCAGGGTACTCTTCAGTATGAATATTAACGTAGGCGCGTCCGGTCAGAATGTACTCAAGCTGGCCATCGTTCAGGATCGCCGAGCCCTCGATTGGGCTTTTCACGGCTCCGGGCGCCAGTGGAAAAAGCACGCCGGCGTTTCCGCCTGGCGTCTGCGGACCGTGGACGTGGGCCGCCGTTGCCGGACTGGTCATGTCTTTGAAGGTGATTTTCCACATCAGCTTCATGGTCTCGCGTTCGAGAGTCATTTCGCCGACGCCCCGGGCAGGGCTCTTGACGACGTGGCTTTGCTCTTCGGGCGAGAGGTCGAGGCGGAATTTCAGCGCCGGCCCTGCAAGGGAGGGATCGGGTGGCATCGGCGGTGCGGCCATCGCCGTACCCGCCGCCAC
>VGEM01000495.1 GCA_016869315.1 Alphaproteobacteria bacterium
GATAACGACAAACCGACATCGGCGCAGACCTACGGCGACCCGTTCATTGCACCGCCGATTGCACCGCCGGTGCTGGCCTACACCACCTATGCCGCCGACAAGCGGCAGTTCGGGATCAAGGTGGGCGCAAAGTTCTAGATTTCCGCCGATAACTGAAGCACATGTGGCGGCCGCGAGGCCGCCACATGCATTTTCGGGCTGCGACGCCAAGACCATGCCGATAAGATGAGGCTTTCCAGAGGGAGCCTCCGATGCAAAAGCTGACACGCCGCGATCTGACGACGTCTGCATTGATCACGACAATGGCAGCGTCAGCAACCCAAGCGCAGGTCCCCGCGCTGAATATCGCCGGCCCCTGGACCGAGCGCGGCGAGGTTCAGGTAGCGGCTGGAAAAATGGCCTGGAAGGCGATGGGTTCGGGCGAACCCTTGATCATGATGCCGAAGCTCGGCGGCTGGGCCGCCGACTGGCGGCACATCGCGCCGACGCTCGCGACCAAGTTCCGCGTCATCGCTATCGACAATCCGGGACATGGCGATTCAGTGATGAATGGTCCACCTCCATTTCTCGTGTCGCTTCGCGAGTCCGCGGCCATGGTGATGGCGACGCTTGACGCGCTTAACATTCAGACGTGCTCGGCGATTGGGAACTCGCTCGGCGGGTGCATTCTGACCGTGGCCGCGGGTTTATACCCCGACGCGTTCCGGAAGCTGATCCTGCTCAGCGTCGCGCTCGGTGGCGCAGCCACTCTCGAGGCGTTGGAGGAAGGCCGCAAGAAAGCCATCGGCGTCAATTACGATGCGCAAGGCCTGCCCATCATCCGCAGTTTCGAGAACGCCCAAGAGCGCTTCGGCATCGCCGACCGCGCGGTCCACGACGAACAGAACGCCAGCCGCGCCAAGGGCGGCGCCTGGGTCGCGCCATCAGAACGCGGTGTCGGCCGGGCTGGCGTCGTAAATTATCTGCCCATGATTAAGGCAGACACGCTGCTGATCTACGGCGAGCGCGGCGGGTACAAACAATTCGAGAAGCCGGGCAAAGCCGGTCTCAAGAAAGTCCGCTCCGTGCACATCCCCAATGCTGGGTCCTTCACGCATCAGGACAATCCGACCGAAACGGCCAGGGTCGCCTTGGAGTTTTTGACGACGTGAAGCCTGCCGCGTTCGCTCTCGTCGTCTGGTCGGTCGCCGCGAGCGCCGCCGATCCCGCGCCCGGCGTCCCATTTCGAGACTGCACCGACTGTCCGGAGCTTGTGATCTTAGCGCCAGGCACCATAACGCTTGGTTCGACCGAAGCTGAAACCATCAATGAGAAAGTTCCCGCTGACTATGCCGCGCGCGAACGACCGCTAACGACCCTCACGCTTAAATATCCAGTGGCGGTTGCACGGCATGAGACGACCGTCGGCGAATTCAAGGCATTCGTGGCCGACACGAAATTTCCAATCGAAGACGGTTGCGCGACCTGGAAATTTCCCGAGGGCACTTACGCGGAGGACAGCAAGCTATCCTGGCAGAATCCTGGTTTCCCGCAGACCGATCGCGATCCGGTGATTTGCATACCCTGGGACGCCGCCGTCGCATACGCAGAGTGGGTGTCGAAAAAGGGTTGGTTTTACTATCGTCTGCTGTCGGACGCCGAATGGGAATTCGCAACCCGCGCCGGCTCGACGGCAACGCGACCGTGGGCGGACACAACCGCGGACCGCGGACGAACGAAGGCCTGCGATCAAGCCAACGTTTATGACCTTGCGGCCGCTCGGAAGCTCGGTGGCGAGAAAACAACCGACGATCACTTCATGTGTAGCGATCCATTCACCCACACGGCGCCCGTCGGGTCGTTCCCGCCTAATGCCTTCGGCCTCTTCGACATGCTTGGAAACGCGTCGGAATGGGTCGCCGACTGCTACAACCCGACTTGGGAAGGCTTATCCCCGCTTGGCACCGCGCGGATGAAAGGTAACTGCACCCAGCACATGACCCGCGGTGGCTCGTGGATCGGCAAGCCTTGGACCCTGAGAAGTGCGGAACGCGGCCGGGCATATACCGAAAGCCGGAATACGCCTTTAGGTTTTCGAATCGCCCGCGATGGCGCACCTTGAGCTCGCGATGATTCTTGTCGGTCTCGCGAAGAGAAATCTCGAAAATCGCCGGCGGAAACACGCTTCAATATCTCTCCGACCTCGTTCTCGAGCGAATGACCTTGCCGCTTTGCCTGGCGTTTGAGCCAGCTATTATGACCTGCACCGGATAATTCGGACCACGGAATATGTGAGAGATTGGCCCTGCTGGGGTAAGGAGAGGGCATGCGTCAATCGAGGTTTACGGAAGAGCAGATGGTTTCGATCCTGCGAGAAGCGGAC
>VGEM01000496.1 GCA_016869315.1 Alphaproteobacteria bacterium
TCGCGGTCGATGTCTACGACCGCGAGGGCGTGACAAAAGCGTGCCTCGCGCTGCAGAACCGGTTTGGCGCGGACGTGAACATGATTCTGTTCCTGCTCTGGCTGGCCGACAGCGGCATCGGCCAGGCAAATCTCGCGCGCTACATGGGCACGGGGTTGAAGCTGTCACGCGACTGGCAGCGCAACTTCGTCGAACCGCTGCGCACGGCGCGGAACAATCTCAAGACTTATGTGGAAGCAAATCTGCTGAGTGACGAGCAGGCGAAAAGCGTCGAGCGCCTGCGCCAGAACGTGCTGGCGTCCGAGCTCGACATGGAGCGCATGCAGATGCTGGCGCTGTTCAATCTCGTCAGCGACGAGCGTCAAGACGCCGAAGACGTCGAGCCCCATCTCGCCCGCGAGCGCGCCGCCAACAGCCTCAATGTCTATTTTTCAGCGACCGGCGTCGCCCTCGACCCGCTCGGAAAATCGCACGTCGCGACGATCCTGGACGCCGCGTTCGGCGGCTGACTCCGTCTTGTGTGCCCGGCACACAAGCGACGTGTTCACCACGGAATCGTCTGACCGTTCCATTCGACGAAGGCGCCCGACTTTTCCATCGTGAACTTGTCGATCTCGGCGATCATGTCGGCGGTGCGTTCCTTGGGATCGCCCAGCGGCATGCGGCCGCGGACTTCAGCCATGAAGTCGGTGTCGGTCGCGCCCGGCGCCACCAGGCCGACGATGATGCCGCGCTCTTTCAACGTCTTGGCGAGGTTGATGGTGATCATGTTCAGCGCCGTCTTTGACGAGCGGTAGAAGTAGAGGCTGGCGCCGCGCGCGCTGGCGATCGAGCCCTGGCTCGACGACACCATCATCAGCATCTTCTTGGCGCTGGCCGCCACGTGCTCGACGAAGGCCTCCGCGATCTTCAGTGGCCCGACGACATTGGTGTGCATGACATCGTCGAACACCGGATACTTGATGCGGCCGAACACCTGATTGTCGCCGCCGCCGCCAATGCCGGCGTTGTTGACCAGGATATCGATGGCGGTGCCCTTGAGCTTGGCCGCCAGCGCATCAACCGACGCATGATCGTTAACGTCGAGGCGCTCGACGATGACGCCGGCGGCGGCCTTGAGCGCGTCGGCCTTGGCCGGATCGCGCGCCGTGGCAATCACCTTGTAGCCGCGCGCCGCGTACTGGCGGGCAAACTCAAGCCCGATGCCGCGATTGGCGCCGGTCACCAGCACCGTCACCGGATCGGCGGCCATCGCCTCGCTCCAGAACCCGAAGCCGAGCATGCCGGTTGCGTTCACCATGGCACGCCTCCGCCCGAATGCCGGAGGAACGTTCCGCTTTGCTCCATGGTGAGATTGCCGATGATGCCGATGCACGCGGCTGCGCTTTGCTCGGCGGTGATCATGATCGGGAGGTTGAGACCTTCCGCGAAGTCGGTGCGAACCAGACCCGGCGACACAATCCCGACGATGACGCCCTTGTCCTTCACCGCCTTGGCGACGTTGACCATCACCATGTTGAGCGCCGCCTTGCTCGCCCGATAGAAATAATTGCGGACGTCGGGACGTTGAATCAGCGTGCCGATCGAGCCTTCGGTCGACGAAATATTGACCAATTTTTTCTGCGCGCTGGCGGCGACATGGTCGAAGAACGCTTCGGCCATTTTGAGAGGCCCGCGCACGTTGGTGTGCATGACCGGGTCGAAGACCTCGTACTTGATCTGTCCGAACACTTGATTCTTTGAGCCGCCCGAGATGCCAGCATTATTGATCAGGATGTCGATGGCGGTGCCCTTCAACTCGGCCGCCAGGGCGTCGATCTGCTCGATGTTGACGACATCAAGGCCTTCGAGCCGGACGTTGCCGCGCGCCGCCGCCAACGCCCTCAAGGCCTCGGACCGCCCGGGTTCGCGCGCTGTGGCAATCACCTTGTAGCCGCGCGCCGCGTACTGTTTCGCCATCTCGAGGCCGATACCGCGGCTGGCGCCGGTGATGAGGACCGTGCCAGGGCTTGACTGCGACCAGGCGCCGGACGGCGCGGCGAGGGCGGCGGCCCCGGTCAGCGCGGCGCGGCGGGTCAGACGATCGAAGGTCGTATCGAGCGAGTCAGCGGTCATAAGGGCTGCTTCTCACCGGTGTAGCGGGTGATGGCGCCGGTGTCGTCCATGGTCACGCCATCGATCACCTTGATCATGCCCGAAATGCTTTCCGGCGTCTCGATCAACCCAGGGATTTGGACGTTGGCGATTTTCTCGACGCGCACCGTTCCGGGCGACAGAAGTCCGACAATGATGTTGTCCTTCTTGGCATCCATAGAGACATTGACCATCGCCGCGTTCAACGCCG
>VGEM01000497.1 GCA_016869315.1 Alphaproteobacteria bacterium
CCGGAATATGGGCTCAGCCCACCGCGCGGCAAGCGAAATCGGCTCGCGGCCTCAGTTTCACTCGTCGACAAACGGATTCTTCGGCGCCCGCAGCATGATGCGAATCGGCACGCCGTCGAGGCCGAAGTCGTCGCGCAGGCCGGCTGTCAGATAACGCATGTAATCGGTCGGCAGGTCGTCGGCGCGCGAGGAGAAGATCACGAACGTCGGCGGTCGGGTTTTGATCTGCGTCATGTAGCGCAGCTTGATGCGCTGCTTGTGGATCGAGAGCGGCGGCGGATGATGCGAGATCAAATCCGCGAGCCAGCGGTTGAGCGCCTTGGTCGCAACCCGCGTGTTCCAGATTCGCTCGATCTCGAACACCGCCTTCATCAGATCGTCGCAGCGCTTGCCGGTCGTGGCGGAAATCGACACCACCGGCAGCCCGCGCGCCTGGGCGAGCGAGTCATCCAAACGTTCCTTGAACGCCTTCAGCGCCGCGTCGCGATCCTTGACCGCATCCCACTTGTTGATGGCGACAACCAGCGCGCGCCCTTCGTCGATGACATGGCGGGCGATGGTGAGGTCCTGCTTGTCGAGGCTGGCCGTGCCGTCGACCACCAGAATCACAACCTCGGCCAGCTTGATGGTCTCGAACGTCTCGCCGACCGCCAATTTTTCGACCGCATCGACGATCTTCGGCCGCTTGCGCACCCCGGCGGTGTCGACCAGGCGAATCTTGCGATCCTGCCATTGCCAGTCGATCGAGATGGCGTCGCGGGTAATGCCCGGCTCGGGGCCGGTCAACACGCGCTCTTCGCCGAGCAGACGATTGATCAGCGTCGACTTGCCGACATTGGGCCTGCCGACCACCGCCAAGTGAAGCGGGCGCATCGGTGCATCGCGCGCGGGGATTGGCGGCGCGGCGTCCTCGTCGGCGGCGCCTTCGGGCGCGAACGGCGCCAGTGCGTGATAGAGCGCGTCGAGACCGCTGCCGTGCTCCGCCGACACCGCGACCGCTTCGCCAAGACCCAGGCGAAACGCGTCGAGCAGGGTCGCGTTGGCGTCCTTGGCGTCGCACTTGTTGGCGACCAGCACGACCGGCGTCTTCCGGCGACGCAGCAGGTCGGCGAAGCTTTCGTCGAGCGGCGTCAGGCCGTCACGCGCGTCGACCAGGAACAGCGCGACATCGGCATCGTCGACGGCGCGCTCGGTCTGCTTGCGCATGCGGCCTTCGAGCGTGTCGGATGCCGCGTCCTCGAAACCCGCGGTGTCGATGACCTTGAACTTGAGCCCGACCAGATCCGCCTCGCCCTCCTTGCGATCGCGGGTCACGCCGGGCCGGTCGTGCACCAATGCCTGGCGGCGGCCGATCAGGCGGTTGAACAGCGTCGACTTGCCGACATTGGGCCGTCCAACGATGGCGACCGTGAAGGTGCCCGGCGCTGCGGGCGGCTTGGCGCGGCGCGGCATAGGGCCCGCCTCTCTTACCGATAGGCGACGAGATCGCCGTCGTCGTTCAACAGATACAGCGTGCTCTGGGCAATCACCGGAGGTAACGTCGCCGGCGCGTCCAATTCGAGCCGGCCGAGCACCGAGCCGGTGTACGGCGACAGCGACAACGCCTGTTCGTTCGAGCCGACGACGATGACGCGATCGCTGGCGACGATCGGCCCGGCCCAAACGATGCGGCCTTCCTTGTCCTCTTCGTCTTCGAAGCGCGGCAGCTGCGTCACCCACAGGATGCGGCCCGAGCGCGCATCGAGGCACACGGCCTCGCCGTCGATGGTGATGGTGTAGACAAAGTCGCCCGCGATCCACGGCGAATAGACGCCGGACACCGGCGCCTCCCAGACGCGCTGACCGGTACGGAGATCGATCGCGACCAGCAGCCCGGAATGACCGACGATGAACACGCGGCCGCGGTCGATCACCGCCCGCGCGGTGATGGCCGGCAGGCTGGCCGCCGCCTCGGTGCGGCGGACGGCGATCACCGTTTCGGTCCACAGCAGGGCACCGTTATCGACGCGGAGCGCCACCACTTCGCCGTTGGTGAACGGCGCGATGACCACGCCACCGTCGACCGCAGGCGCCGCCGCCCCCATCAGGATGGTCGCCAGCGATGCGCCGGAATAGGTCCAGAGCTGCCGGCCATCGTCGACCGCCAGCGCGATCACCTGGTTCTCGACCGTGGTGACGAACACGCGGCCGCCGTTGATGGTCGGCGCGGCGCGGATCGGCGCTTCGACCGGCGTGCGCCACAGCACGCGGCCGCTCCTGGCGTCGAGCGCCAGCACCTGGGCATAGCCGCCCGTCGCGAACAGCTTGCCGTCGTCATAGGCGAGACCGCCGCC
>VGEM01000498.1 GCA_016869315.1 Alphaproteobacteria bacterium
CGGGGTTGGTCATGAACACGGCGAACAGCAGCGCCGTTGCGGTCAACGCCTGCTCACCACCCGACAGCAAGCCGAGGTTTTGCAGGCGTTTACCGGGCGGGCTCGCCATGATTTCGAGGCCGGCTTCAAGCGGATCGTCGGCCTCGGTCAGCGCCAGGTGGGCGCGGCCGCCGCCAAAAAGCCGAGTAAACAGGTTGCTGAAGTGGCCGTTCACTTCTTCGAACGAGTTCTTAAGGCGCTCGCGGCCTTCGGCATTCAACTTCTGAATGCCTTCGCGTAGTCGGGCGATGGCAGCCATGAGGTCGTCGCGCTCGGTCGTCATGGTCGTGACCTGTTGCCCGACCTCTTCCGCTTCCTGTTCGGCGCGAAGATTGACCGCGCCCAGATTTTCGCGCTCGCTCAACAGGCGCTGTAAGCGCTTCTCGGCTTGCTCGCGCGTGATCAACGGTTCGTCGTCCTTCAGCTTCGTCTGGCCGCGTACGGCCTCCGGCTCGCAACCGATCCGTTCGCGAATGGCCGAATCGATCACACCGAGAGTCTGTTCGTTTTGCGCGACGGCGCCTTGCCGGCGAACACGTTCCTCGCGCGCTTCGGCCAGCGACTGCTCGGCGTCTTTGAGCGCTTTGTCCGCAGCGGAAAGATTCCGTTCTCCCACAGCCAGCGCATCGGCGGTGCGGCGAAGTTCATCGTCGGCGACGGAAAGCTGATCCATCAGCTCGGCGCGCTTTGCTTCGATTTCGGCCGGCTTCTGTGCCAACGCCGCGATTTCGCCTTCAACGCCAACGCGGCGCTGATGTAATTGGTCCTGCTGTGTTTTCGCTTCGCTCTTGCGTCCGGTCCACGACTCTTCGTCGCGGCCGAGCACTTCGAGCCGACGCTGGCGCTCGTCCGCTTCGCGGGCGAGCGCATCGTATCGGGCGCGGGCTTCCATCAGTTCCTGACGCAGCCCAGCCAGGCCGGTCCGGCGCAGGTCGGCGTCGGCGCGCATATCTGCGCCATCGCCAAGCTCGGCGAGTTTTTCCTCGGCCGATGTCCTCTGAATGTTGGCTTCGTCACGTTCCGTCTCAAGTTGGCGGCGACTTTCGTCCAACGCGGCGACGCGGGACTGAATAGCAGCAACTTTTTGCCGCAGTTCGCCAAGCGACTCCCGCGAACGATTGCGGGCGTCCTCGGCGGTGCGCATGACGCCGCGCACCTTCTGCTCGCGATCCTGCGCGGCGGCGAACGACGCCTTGGCAAGGTTGGCGCTTTCCTCGGCGGCGGCGACAACGGCGGATGACGTCTCGAGCGCGCCGCGCAACTCACGGAGGCGGTTGCGGCTCTTGAGGCGCGCCGCGGCGGCCGACGGCGCGCCGGCAGCGGCGAAGTAGCCGTCCCACCGCCACAGATCGCCCGCGGCCGTGACCAAGCGCTGACCCGGCTTTAGCTGCGATTGGAGGCTGGCGCCGATTGCGATGTCATCGACGATGCCGACCTGGGCCAGGCGACGCGCTAGTCGATCGGGCGCATTGACGACGCTCGATAGCGGGCGTGCGCCCTCTGGCAAAATCTGTGCTTCGGACAGTGGCGGCAAGAACATCCAGCGCATCGGCGATTCGTCGTCGCTGGCGGCGGTCAGGTCGTCGCCGAGCGCCGCGCCAAGCGCGGTTTCGTATCCGGCCTCGACGGTGACGGCATCGACGATCGGGTTCCAGCCACCGGCCGTGCCGGGTTCGGCCAGCAAGGCATCGAGGGCCGTGGTTTCGGCCTGGATGCGGGTGTGTTCGGTCGCGCGCTGTTGCAATTCCGCGCGCGCCGCTTCGGCTTGGCTTTCGGCCGCGAGACGGCGGGCTTCGGCCTCGTCCCAGGCCTGGCGGGCGTCGGCGACGGCGGCTTCCGCTTCCGCCGCGCGGTTTTCCTCGGCGCTGACCAGCTCTGGGGCCAGCTCCGACTGACGCACGACGGCGAGTTGCTGCAGGACGTCGGCGAGCCGTCGCTCGGCCCGTTGGGCGCGAAGCTCGGCCTCGCTCGACTGTTGACGGGCCGCGGCGCGGGCGGCGTCCGAATCGGCGAGCGTCTTTGACAGGCGGGTCAATTCCGCTTCGACGTCCTCGACCGCACGCGCGGCGGTCATCAGTTCTTCGCGGACCGTTTCGCGCCGGCCAACGTCGGCCGCGGCCTGATCATTCAAGATGGTTCTTTCGTCGACGATCTTCGATAGCGCCGTATTGGCATCGGCGAGGCGCGCCTCTTCGCGGGTGAGGTCGTCTTTGATTTGGGCCAGGCGCGTTTCGGCGCCTTCGCGAGCGGCGGCGATGCGCGCGAGTTCTTCGTCCAGGC
>VGEM01000499.1 GCA_016869315.1 Alphaproteobacteria bacterium
CGGCTGTCATCCGCCGCCGCTTCGAGCCGCCTCAAGTCCTCGCGCCCACGCGCAACCGCCAACGCCGCTGCTTCGACGGCGGCCTCGGTCGCCGAACCGCGCTCACGGAGCGTTCGCGCGCGCACGAGATCGCGATCGGCCTGGGCCAGAATCCGGGCCTGTGCCTCGACCGCGGCCTCTGCCTGCTCGACCACGGCGCGGGCGCGGGCGTCATCGATCCGTCCGAGAATTTCGCCGGCCGTGACCAGATCGCCCTCGTCGCGCGTGAGCGCAACGATTTGGCCGGTGACCTTCGGCAACACGGCGATGTTCTCTTTGGCGCGAACACGGCCCGTGACGGCAAGCACCCGTTCGACCGGCTGCAATGAAGCGGTCGCGATCGAAACCTGGGGCGGCTGGTTGGACTGTACAACGAACAAGCCCGCACCGATCGCCAGCGCGGCTGCGATCGTCAGCCATGCGATCCGACGCCGGCGACGCCGGGCGCGGACCAGAGCCAGTCCGAGGCCATCGTCGTCAAGGCTGGCGGGGGAACTCGCGATCTTTTGGTGCTGAGAGATGTGCATGTCGGCCTGTGCCACGTCGCTGAACCAGCCTTGATACGGGATAAACGGTGCCGTGGATGACTGGCTTGATGCCGGTCAAACTTGCTAACGCTTTGATTTGATTGGTCTCTGAATGGATAGCGACGATGCCCAGGGCTAATTGAGCCGCTTCGGCAAATCCTGGATCGCCTTGTCGGCCATGGCGGCACGCTGCCCGTCGGTGAGGGCGTCCCGCATCAGCGTCTCGGCGGCGGCGAGCGCCACGTCGACGGCGGTATTGCGCACTTGCTGCACCGCCTGCGCCTCGCTCTGGGCGATGCGGTCGAGGGCCTGCTGCTTGCGGCGTTCGATCGCCTTCACCAGCTCGGCTTCGGTATCAGCCTTCAGGCGCCGCGCTTCATCCTTGGCGGCCTGGATGATTTTCTCGGCTTCGGCCATGGCATCGCGCTGACGCCGCTGGTAGTCGGCGAGCAGGGCCTGGGCGTCTTCACGGAGCTTGCGCGCTTCTTCGATCTGACGGCGGATTTCGGCGGCGCGGCTGTCGAGCCCGGCCGAGATGGCCTTCGACGCAGGCTTATAGATCAGCGCGATTGCGGCGACGAACGCCAGTCCAACCCAGAATGAGGGATCCGAGAACATGGCGATTACCGCGCGTCCTTAAGGGCACCGGCCACGGCGGCGTCGAGTTTGGCGCCATCGACCGACAATCCGGCGAGCTTGCCGACCGCTTCTTTCGCCGTGTCGCTGGCGATGCTCCTGATCTGGGCGAGCGCGTCACTCTTGGCCTTGCCGATACGCGTTTCGGCGTCGGCGATCTGCTTGGTCACTTCGGCGGTGACGGCCGCGGTCTTTTGGTCGACCACGGCCTTCATCTCGTTGGTGACGGCCAGCAGCACGTCGCGGGCCTGGGCACGGGCATCGGCCATGGCCTTTTCGTAGGTCGCGAGCGCCTTGTCGGAATCGGCCTTGAGCTGCTTGGCGCGGTCGAGGTCGTCCTGAATCAGCCGCGCGCGTTGTTCCAGGATCTCGCCCACCCGCGGAATCGCGAAGCGGGCGATGATCAGGTACAGCGCGACGAATGTCACCACCAGCCAGAAAATCTGGGAGGGGAACATCGTCGGGTCAAATTGCGGCATGGCGACGCCTCGGCCTGTGGTGCGGTGCCAGTTCGGCGATCGGTCAGCCGAACAGGACGATCAGCGCGACGACGAGGGCGAACAGCGCAGTCGCTTCGGACAGCGCGAAGCCGAGGAACGCGTAAGTGCGCAGTTCGTCCTTGAGCGACGGATTGCGCGCCGCGGCGTTCATGTAATTGCCGAACACGATGCCGACGCCGACACCGCCGCCGATCACGCCGATCGCGGCGAGGCCTGCACCGATCGCCTTTGCTGCTTCAACTTCCATGGAGGTCTTCCTTCTTCAGAATGCGAGATTGATGGGATGGATTAATGGAGATGGATCGCGTCGTTGAGGTAGATGCACGACAACAGCGCGAACACATACGCCTGGATCACGGCGACCATGATCTCGAGCAAGGTCACGCCAAACACGGCGACGAACGGGATCCATCCGGCGACGACGCCGAGCGAGATGATGAACCCGGCCAGGACCTTGAGCAGCACGTGTCCGGCCAGCATGTTGGCGAACAGACGAAGCGACAGGCTCACGGGCCTGATGAAGTAGGACATGATCTCGATCGGGACCAGGACGATCGCCACCGGGACCGGCGTGCCGGGCGGGCAGAACAGTGCGAAATAATGCAAGCCGTG